>LJZT01000184.1 GCA_001314905.1 Phormidium sp. OSCR | reverse complement strand
GGCTAAAATTTTGCCCTTAACCCGTTCATATTCATCTTCAAGAAGCCAGTCCTGTGCAGCGTCATAGTTCGAGTGAGTGACGACCAGCTTATAGTTCGAGGCTGGATTAAAAATACGACAACTTCCATGTTTATCAGCCACTAGCATCAGAAATTTCGGTGGAAATAGAATTGGGTCAACCCAAAGTTCTATAAATTGCCAGAGTTCAGCTTGTTCGTCGAGGACGGTTGCGTGGGATTGCATGATATCTACCGGTTGTTTTTACAATTTTGATTTCATTATATCCCCCTAAAATTCAATACTATTCTGTTTCCCGCCAATCGTTTCGACTGATTTTTCTTAACCCCGGTAAATCAGCTACTGCATCATCAAATGCCTCATTCTTTTCATAAATGTCAGCTAAAGTCAGCAGGTGAATCTTAAAACAATCCCCATCTGGGCGATTTCGCAAGCAATTTTCAAATCCAGATTTTGGGTTTGCTGGAGTCGGTCCCGTGTATCCTACTCCAGCCAAAACAACAATCAAATCTGCTCTTTCTCTCTGCGCTGCACCGTAAATAGCATCTGCAACAGGAGCACCCAATTTAGAGCGGCTCAACCTACATTGAAAATAAACTTTCTTACCATTGACGATACCCACACCATCTCTCCCTCCATCGGCTCCCCTAGGACCAGGGGTTAAACCCAGAGCAAAGGCGTATTTACGCCCAAGCTCCTGCTTCTCCTGAGAATCTAATTTGATTATTCCTTGGACAATCGATCGAATTACTTTAGGGCTAGGACTGTTCATCTGAATTATAAAACGCTTTTAATTCCTCCAAGCTTAGCTTTTTGCTAATGTTTTGCTGGTATAAAATATTTAATCCGAAACTCACACAGCCACTGATATAATCCATCAAAGACATTTCCTCTAAAGCCTTCTCATCTCGATACTCTAAATCTAGCTCTTGTGACATGGCTGCTTCGTTGTTATCAATACCTTGCTGTAATTTCTTGACTTGCTCCACAATCCAGTTCCTGCTGATGTCATCGCTGTAATAAAAACGAGTCACAAGAATAGACTGACGAATTAAACCATCCCTAGATACCCCCAAATATTCTGAGAGTTTCTTGAATTTAAAAATTTCAGTCCTGGGGTACTTGATTTGGCATTTTTTATCTTCGTTTTTTTCACTATCTAGATGTTTTTGCTTTCCTTTTTTGAGAGCAGCATCAACTTTTGTTTGTACCATAATTTTGGATTTCCTTAAATCAATTATGCTAGACAAAATAGATTTTTTAGTTAACCAGAAGCATTAAAAGCCAAGTATTCAAAATAGTTTTTATTGTCTTGAAGATCCACATAGTCCCAAATATATTTCCTATCCTTATATACTGCTTCATCCATCTTTGAACTTAGGTCATTCATGGAGTCAGCCACCAAGTACTTTCCTGAATTATATTCAATCGATTCTAGTTCACGTTCTATATTTTCTTTGTCGATTCCTAGGGGAACAATTACCACTGAATAAGGTAGTGCAGGATTTCCATCTATCCTTTCGAGCATTTCTAGGACAGAAGCTAAGTTGTCTATAGACTTGTACATATGGGCTCGGTTCAGGGGAACAAAAATCAAGTTGGGATCAGCATTTAAAATGACCTGAACTGTATTCTCTAACACTGTATCAATATCAATTATTACATAATCAAACTGATTAGGCTTAACCTTCAATTTCTTCAAGGAACGTCTTTCAGGGTTAGCTATGACTTCTATTCCACGAGCCGACCCTTTGTCTACAGGAACTTCTGGCTCTTTTTCCATAAAAAACTTCCAGGAATCTGCTTGCTCATCGCAGTCTATGAGAAGTACTTCTCCCCATTCAGATAAGTACCCTGCTAAGTGAACGGCTAGGGTTGTCTTTCCCACACCGCCGCTATTATGAGTACATAGCATTACTTTCATCAGATGACTAGATAAATAATACTGTAGGCAAAAAATTGGAGATTTAGGATGTTATGAGGTGATCAGCAACGATTATTCTATGCTGGCCCGGCGGGGTTCGATTTCTACGGCCATGCGGAGCGATCGCGCGAAGGCTTTGAAGGTAGCCTCAATACTATGATAGGAGTTGAGTCCGTTAACTCAATTTCCCGAAGAATGTGCTGGGGAATCCGAAGGGCTAGACTATTGCCCCACTTGGCAATTGTTGCGACCATAGGGTGTCCTCAACGCTAGGCGAGCCAGTATCGCTGCAATCTGAATGGTCTCAGAAAGAGTGTCAACAGGGTATCTACATTCTAGCTGAGTCGGTGGTCAACCTCGCAATCTGGGCTTCAACTCCCACTAGAACGATAGGCATTCTCCCCTGTGGAGTCTTCAGTGCGGGGGGTCTGGAGTCGTCATAGGTTGAGACTGTTGGCGTTGTGCCACTTGAATCAACAGTCGTAAGGCTTCGTTAACGGCTGCATCATTGGGGAATGCTTGGGCAACATCGGGATCTAAACGCACGATGTTAGTCCCAGTGCGATATCGCCCAACATACTTTCCTCTAACGCCTTCCTGCATTTGGGAAAAGTTGTACTCAGGA
>LJZT01000021.1 GCA_001314905.1 Phormidium sp. OSCR | reverse complement strand
TCCATGTATCCCTGCCTTAAACCTTGTTCGTCTGAACGACTCACTCGTTTTGAAGGCAGGGTTTTATCGCTCCCTCAAACTCCCTCTTCCGTGATAACCTACCTTGCTCTGACGGGTAGCTCTCCCAAGAGGGGAGAGACGTTGAGTCCGGGCGCATTTGCGCGCCCGGGTCTACCTTTATGGTTGCTCGGGCATCATGTCGGAGTGTCTCCTTGTGGGAAGGAGGTGCTGAGTGGACTGATTTTCCTGGATCTTATGGCTATTGCCGAGATATTGCCGAAACCCACTTAGGAGGGAGACGTTAACCCTTTGTGATCATCGCGATTCCAGGAGTCCTCTGGGGAGGGTCTTATGAGTTTGGCATCTGACTCACGCTCCCAGTTGTTTTCTTGGCCCCAGGGGCGTTCTAACGACTCCGGTACCGGCTCAGACCAAATGGGTTCATCCGTTGTCCGTTCTTCGGTAAACGTCTTATCTGAGAGTAGGGAGTCCTCATCAGCGTAGGGGTCTTCGTCAGGATACCCATCGTTATAGCCATTGCCGTTGTAGTCGTTGTAGTCGTTGTAGCGGGTCTGATTGGAGTCTTGATAGGGATCAGTATCAGTATAGGGATCTCGGGGATTGCCTCGAACCGACTCAGAACTTGAATTCGACCAGGAGGAGCCATTATGTTGAGCGGACCCATCCTCTTGCCAGGGATTACCGGTGTATTCAGCATCAGGAGTGGGCTGAATCGGAGTCCAGGCATCCACTTCCAGGATAGGATCATTAGACTCCTGACGGCTAAAATGATTGCCCCTTTGGCGTGGTTGGGGAGCGTCAGCGGCCCTAGGTCGCGTTTCCGGCTGCTGGACTGGTTCGGACTGAGGCACCGTGCTCATGGCGCTGCGAAAGTTCATCATGGCGGCGGCCCCGCCAATGGCGGCTACGATGGAGGTCGTGGCAAATAGAGCGGGAACCCAAGGCCGTTGAAAAATGGGCCGAGCCTCCGTTAATTCTGAAGCAGGATTGAGATGGCTCGGTTGCCGAAGTTGACGGCTATTGGCGTTGGTGTTGACGTAACCTGTGGCGTCGGGTAGCCAGGTGCACCAGTCACGAATGGTGGCGGGACGGGTTTCAGGATTGAGATCGAGTCCCCGGAAAATCGCCTCTTCCAAGGCGTCTGCTAAGGGACTCCCGTCACTGAGAGGGGAGAGGGGAACGCGATCGCGTAGGGGGGCGCTGGCCGGCGGTTGTCCCGTGAGCAAGTAATAACCCGTAGCGGCTAAGGAATAGACATCGGTAGCGGGGCTAGAGGTAGCACCACTGTACTGTTCGGGGGCTGCATAACCCGGTGACAGTAAGCCGCTGTAGGTTTGTCCGGCGCCGGTGGTTAAATCTCGGGTTAATCCCACTTCAATTAAGACGAGGCGATCGCTCCCTGAGACTTGCAGACCATGTTCAGGTTTAAGATCTCGGTGCAAGAGTCCCTGATGATGTAGGGTCTCAACGGCGGTGGCCAATTGTTGAAGATAGGTCAATGCCTCCTGGGGCGATCGCCGTCCCTGGCCCTCAACGAGTTCTCTGAGGCTAGTTCCGCAAATATAGTCGAGGACGAGAAAGGGTTGGCCGTGTTCTTCAAATAAGTCCAACACCCGAGGGACGTTGGCCTGTTGACAACGGGCCAACTGTCGCGCCTGCTCAACAAACTGGCGGGCAAATTCATTACGGTTCGGATGGCTCAAAAGGCTATCGCCAAGGCTTTTGAGAATCACCGGTTGCCAGAGTTGACCGTGGGTGGCGCGATAGGTTGCCCCGAAATAGCCCTGACCGAGTGTGGCTTCGATGGCATATTTCCCGTTATTTAGGAGAGTTCCTGCCCGAACATTCATAAATTGAAATGTAAAGTTTTTCCCATGCTAATGTCTTTTGACCATTTATCCCAGATGTTCTGGATCTCCAACGGAGATCCAACGGAGATCAATTGTCAAAGCTCCCTGACCTGTTGGCTTGATGGACGAGGCTGGGGGTGAGCCTTCCCTATGGCGATCGCCGGCCCCGGCCCTAACTTAGCGGACTGAAGTGTTCCGTTGCCATACTCGACCCCGGACGGCTCATTGAATCCGGAAAGAATGGGGCCGAACCTGAATCTGGCCCTGTTCATCGAGGGAAAATTCGGGCAAATTGACGGTATACAGGTGTAAACAGCCCTGGCCCTTCAACTCAATTAACTGGCGTTTGATCTCAGCGATGGCCTCATTTAAGTGGGCAACCCCTTCACGAGCCTGAAGGGTCTGTTCCTGACGGCGTTCAGCTGCGGCTAAGGTCGCTTCTAGGCTGTCGAGTTGATCGGCTTTCTCATGAATTTGCTCTTGCGTCCAGGCGATCGCCACCTCTAAGCCCTCAAGTTTCGCCTTCCACTCATAGCGAGCTAGGGCCGCTTGGGTAGCAGAGGCTAAGAGAGTCTCAGGGGAGGTTCCCTGGGGTTTCTCGGGGGGTTTTTGAGCCTGGGCTTGGGCCTGTTCAAGTTGAGGCACAAGACGGCTAAGATGTTCTTGCAGCGATTGCAATTCGATTGTCAACTCCTCTTGACGGGAGAGGAGATCGCTGATGGAGGCTTCATTATCTAGAGACATGGTAGGTTCCAAATCAGGCTGAGCAGAAAAGTTAGCGGAAAATGGCGTTATTGGTGTCAAGTCCATTGAAATCAATCCTGAACAATTTCGGCAACCGGCCGGGCTTCAGGTTATGCTGGCAGATAATAGGTGCATCGACAATTTCGGTCGTTTGCAACCCCACATACGGGAATCAGGGAAACAACACGAGGGATTGATGGAGCTAGAAGTTGCTTACCAACGCTGCCTGGACAGCCTAGTCGGCTCAATTTCGGAACTGGCGGCCCCTCCACCGATGGAGGAAATCGAACCCATCGCGTCATTGATCGTACAAGCGATGACGGGACAATGGCGGTATTTCCATACGCCATCCCATATTTTTGAGGTTGGAGGGTCGAGTGACCCCATTGAAGTCTTGTCGGCACTGTTTCATGATTTAGTGTACGTTCAAGTGGATTCAGGGATTAACCTCAACGTTAGCCGCTATATCTCCCCCTATATCGAGGAACTCAACGGTAAGTTATCAATTCTGCCGGCTAACTTACTTCCCGACGACGGAAGTTTCCTGATGGTCTTGTCGGTTTTTGGTTTTGTGCCTGAACAAGTCCTCGATCCCTTCCGAGGACAAAATGAGTTTCTCAGTGCCGTCATTGCCAGCAAAGCCTTAGAACCGTTCTTATCTCTCGGGGACTTGGTGCGAATTGCCGCCTGCATCGAAGCAACCATCCCCTTTAGAGGCGTCTCAGCAGAGGGGTGGACGGCCAGCGATCGCCTCGAACAGAATCTCTACCGCACTCGCGAACAATTTGACCTCAAGTGGCCCGATGACGAGATCTATGATGCCGTCAAACGGGCCGTACGTTTAGCCAATCGGGATGTGGAAAACTTCGCCCTCCCCAACTCCGCTGAATTTTTAGACAACACCTGGAATCTGCTCCCGGAAACCAATCACGAACTCATTAGCGCCAATTCTTACACGGTACGGGGCTATCGGCGTTCCATTCAAAAAATGGAAGGGTTTATCAACTTCCTAAAGCCGGAAGTGGTGTTTAGTCAGTATCGCGGTGAACCCGACGATGACACCTACGCCGGTTTAGTTGAACGCACTCGCAAAAACCTGGAAACGGCTCAGTTGTACCTGGGTGTGAAACTGATTACCATCGCCGTCCTCGAAGCCCTCTCCTATCGCCTTGGGCGCAATGTGCATATCTCGACGATGATGGGTGAGTTTCCCGAAGTTGGGGTCAAAACTCCGGCCTTGGCTGAGTTTTTGCCCCATCTGTCTAATGACTGTCCCCCTTCAACACAACGGGAAGCTGAAGTCCTACAACTGCTCAGCCAAGGTCGCACTCGTGAGTCAGCGTACGATTTGAAAAATTCTCCCTTAGCGACGTTTATCATCGAGTCGGTCGGTTTTGATTGTGTCACGGAGTTGTTGGCGGCTTCTAAGGAATTTCTCAAGGGAGAGTTGCCCGCTGAACACTTCTTGCAACACCGCTTTCTACGCCAAGGACGCGTGGATGTGGTGCAAATCATTACTCAGGGGGTGTTAGAACTGGCCAAACATCGCGCTAACTTGCTCAAAGGCAACCAAGCGGTTCAAGTTTAAGCCCTGGTTCAGTCTCAGGGCCGTCCTGAGATGGCCCCGCTCTAGGATAGAATTTTCTCATCTGGCGATCGCCGAGTTAGACCCGAGGCCATCGCCCCTCCCTTGTTCGCCAATTCCCTGTTATCCACCTGAATGCTTCATCCGTTTACTGTCACCGTCCCGGCTACTACAGCAAACCTCGGACCCGGTTTCGACTGTTTAGGGGCGGCGCTGTCGTTATATAATCGGTTTTCCTTTTTGCCCGCTGATGGGCCTGGGGATCAGGCTGGCTCACGGTCTCGGCTCAAGATTTCTGTGCGAGGCGAAGAAGCGGCACGGGTGGCAACGGGGGCAGACAATTTGGTGTATCAGGTCTTTTGTCAGTTGTTTGAGTCTCTCGGACAAACGCCGCCGAGTCTGACCCTAGAGATTGAGTTGGGAGTGCCATTAGCCCGAGGGTTGGGCAGTTCAGCAACGGCGATTGTGGGGGGCCTACTCGGTGCGAATCATTGGGCCGGGAATCCCCTGAGTCCTAAAGCTTTGATGCGTATGGCGATCGACCTCGAAGGCCACCCCGATAATGTGGTTCCGGCTCTCTTGGGAGGCTGTCAGTTGGCGGCCAGTGATGACCAGGATTGGCTCCATTGTGCGATCGCCTGGCATTCGGATATTGTCCCGGTTGTGGCGATTCCCCAGTTTGAACTCTCGACGGCGGCGGCTCGCCAGGTGCTCCCCCAGGACTATTGTCGCGCGGATGTGGTCTTTAATACCGCTCATTTGGCGCTGTTGGTGAACGGCCTCGAAACGGGAGATGGCGATCGCCTACGGGTCGGAATGCAAGATCGAGTCCATCAACCTTACCGTAAACAATTAATCCCCGGTTATGGAAGGGTTCATGAGGCGGCGATCGAGGCGGGGGCTTATGGGTTGGCCATTAGTGGCGCTGGGCCAACGCTACTGGCGTTAGCGTCAAGGGCAACGGCTTCGAGGGTGGTGGCGGCGATGGAGGAGGCCTGGCAGACGGAAAAAACGCCGGTGACGGTGCGATCGCTCCAGTTAGATCGCCATGGGGCCACCATTAGCAAATCCGCCAGATAACCCACAGCGATCGGCTCACTGCGATAGCCTAGAAGGGAGGTTCAGAGGATCGGGAGTATTGGGAGATGTCCCCATGCAAATTTACTTAGACCATAGCGCCACGACACCAACACGCCCAGAAGCGATTGAGGCAATGATGCAGTCGCTGCACCAGGCTTGGGGCAATCCTTCAAGTCTCCATCATTGGGGGGAAACGGCGGCCACAGCCTTGGAAACGGCTCGACTTCAGGTGGCGGATCTCATCGCAGCTCCCCCGGAGTCGCTCGTTTTTACCAGTGGCGGCACAGAGGCGAATAATCTGGCGTTGATGGGAGTGACGCAACGGCTTGAGCAACCGGGACATCTGATTATTTCGAGTGTTGAACATGCGGCGATCGCCCAGCCGGCTCAGCAGTTGGAAAGGCAAGGATGGCAGGTGACCTATTTGCCGGTGAATGGGCAAGGACGGGTTGATCCACAAGGGTTAGAGACGGCGATTCGCCCCGATACGCGCTTGATTTCGGTCATTTATGGACAAAGCGAGGTCGGAACCCTACAACCCATTGACACTCTAGCGGCCATTGCGGGCCAACATGGGGTCTTGTTCCATACCGATGCCGTTCAGGTGGCGGGACGGTTGCCCCTGGATGTGGCGGCGTTGGGGGTCGATTTGCTGTCTTTGTCGAGTCATAAGCTCTATGGCCCCAAAGGAGCGGGGGCGTTGTATGTTCGTCCGGGAGTGTCTCTGACTCCTCTGTTGGCCGGTGGTGGACAGGAGGCGGGGCGGCGATCGGGGACTGAGGCGGTTGCGAATCTTGTTGGCTTTGGGGTGGCGGCGACTCTGGCTAAGGCGGAATTGGCGGGTGAGGCGCGGCGGTTGGCGGGGTTACGCGATCGCCTCTTTGAGCAATTGGCAACGGTTTGGAGTTTACAGGTGAGCGGCGATCGTCAACATCGTCTCCCCCATCATGTGAGTTTCATGGTGGACTTGGATGACGCTCAAGGGAAACCCGTCACCGGCAAAGCCTTAGTGCGACAGTTAAATCTGGCCGGAATTGCCATTAGTTCGGGTTCCGCCTGTCATAGTGGCAAATTAGCCCCTAGCCCAATTCTGCTGGCCATGGGCTATCCTGAACGCCTGGCTCGGGCGGGGATTCGTCTAACGTTAGGGCGAGACACCACTGAGGCGGATATTGATTGGACGGCGATGGTCTTAAAACAGTTTTTGACGGGTCATTTGCCTTTATAGCAGAGGCAAGAGGGGGAAGCAGGGAACAGGCAACAGGCAACAGGTAACTGTAGATTCGTCAACGCCAAGAGCCGATCAGAATAAAGGGAGACCAAACCCCTGGGTGATTATAGGCAAAACTGTCAATGGCATTTTTCTGAGCCGCTTGTAGGGCTTGAGCTTTGGTTACGCCGGGTTTTTGTAATTCTTGGTAGAAATTTTCAATCAGGGAAACAGTGGCTTCATCGTTAATGAACCAGAGACTGGCCAGGGCAGTTTTCGCTCCGGCTCGTACGGCTACCCCGGCAATCCCGAGGGCAGAGCGGTTGTCTCCTGCGGCGGTTTGACAGGCACTCAGAACCAGTAATTCTAGGGGTTGCCGACTATTTCCTGAACGCCGCCGCGATCGCAGCAGTTGATCCATAGCTTCGATGGTAATGCGAGCATCAAAGGCAAGTAAAAAGGTACTATTGGCATCAACCCCGAATTTGCCGTGGGTAGCCAAATGGACAATTGAATAACTGCGTTCAGTCAGTTCTTGTTCTAAGTTCGCCACGGTAAAGTCGGCGTCCATTAAGGTCAATCCTCCCATCAAATTTTGGACGGCTTGGACTTCTTTTTCGACATTTTTTAAGGCTGAAAAGGGCGGAATTTCAACGGTTAATCCTGCAATTAAAAGGCTATTTTGGCGACGGTTAAAACCTCCCGTTGTGGTTAAACGTAAACTCGGAGTCGTCGCTAAAGCGTAAGATTCTACCAAAAAATTTTCACCATCATAGAGGGCAGCCACCGGTGTTTTACGTAAGACTCCATCTTGAATAAAAACCAACGTTTCCGGGGCGATCGCATCTAATTTCGCCTCTAAGGGCCGGATTAACCAATCGTAAAGTGTCTGAGCAGGACGTAGATATTCATTCGTTCCCCGCTTTTCAAGTAAATCCCGAAAATTATCCACCTCATCTTTCAACTCATTACCGGCGTGATCAACCGGATAACTGGTCAGAGCTCCATCGGCTTGTTGTAGGATTAAAACCGTCGAATCTGGCAAGAGAATACTATAGATAATAACAGCGCTTGCATCCGTTAATTCCCCATTTTCTTGAACAACAGTTTGCGCAATTTCAACACAGTCATCCCCAAAAAAGTTACGAAGTTCAGCTAACTTAAGACGCTCCAAAACATCGAGAGACTCTTCGAGTTTAGCTTGAGTATTACCGGGAGTTTCCGATTTTAAAAGTAGAGCAATTAATTCACGATAGACGGGTTCGACGGCATCACGAAATTCAAATTGCAGATCGCGGCTGGTGGCAATTAAATCTCCTCGCAAGTTGTCCAAACTCTGGGTTGCTGCGCGATATTGATCGAGAGCTAAGTCTGGCTGGTTTGTTGCGTCATAAATGCGACCGGCTTGCCGTTGCCAACGATAGAGACTATCAAACGCGGAAATTTCCTGGGCGGTGAATTGGGCCTGTTGCGTCAGCCGCAGGGCAATGTCATAGGATTGATGCTGTTCGTAGAGTTCCCCTAACGTCCCGAGGGCGAAGGATTCGGCCCGAGGATCGCCAATTGAGCGCGAGATCTCGATGGCGGTTTCTAGGAGGGACTGAGCGTGGCTGTTGCGGGAGGAGGGTTGCTCCTGGGCTAGATAGATCAGGGCAAAGACCTTATCTCGGGATGCGGGTAAGGAAGATAACAGCCGCTCAATTCGCTCTTGGAGGCCGTCTAAGGGGTCCTGAGGCTCGGAGAAAAACTCTTGTCGAAGACGGTGAGCATTGAGGAGACTGCGGATTTGGCTGAAGCCCCCCACTTGTTCCCCGAGACTCAGACTTTGGTTAAGGAGACGATCAACGGCTTGGCGATCGTCTTCAAATTGGGCCTTAGCCTCTTCTGCTTCGGCGTCTTCGCCTTCGAGGCGGGCCACTTGTTCTTGGTACTGGGCGCGACGAGCTCGGAAACTGTGGGCGTTGGCGAGGTTATTCAGGGCGGTGGCGATGGCTTGAGGCTGCTCTAAGGCTTGTGCATAACTGAGGCTGGTTTCATGGGCGTCGATCGCATCTTGATAGTGTCCCAGGGCGGAATAGGCGTTTCCCAAGGCCCCGAGAGCGGCTAGTTCACTGGCGCGATCGCCATCGAGGACGATAAGTGCCGCTTCTAGTAAATCAATGGCTCGCTGATGCTGTCCCATGGCATCATACAGTTGCGCTTGTTCGACCTGGATTTGGGCTTGAACTCGGGAAGACTCCTGTGACTGAAAATTAGGGTCAGCTTGCATAAGTTCTAAGACTCGGTCCCAATGAAATAGGGCGACATTTGGGGCGCTACCGAGCCGTTGATAGGCGTTGGCTAAGTTGCGGTGCAAGATTAGCTGATGCTCGCGATTTTGAGTTTCCTCTAATGCCGTTTCCCAGACGGCGATCGCTTGGATATACTCTCCCCGTTGATAGTAATCTAAGCCGGGGTCAATGGCTGTCTCCCGGCTATCTTCGACGGACATCAGAGGCGGTTCCCTCAGGTTTGGGTGCTGTGACGAGGCCTGTGACGGGGGGTGTAACGGGGTCTGTGACGGGGCCTGTGACGGCGGGTGTGAGAGTGCTGGTTGCTTTAGGGTGAGCCAAAAACTTCCCAAACAGAGAATTAGCCAGAGAATACAAGCTTTCAAGGCATTTGTCATTGATGGTTGAGTCTTGCTGAACGCGATCGGGACATGAATCAAGACACCTCTAGCGAGAGGGGGGTCTTCAGTAATCGCACCCATTCTAACTCTGCAAGATTGGGAATGGTTGAGGATCTTCAGGTTTCTGCTTCGTGCGGGATAGGGGATTGGTGAGGGAGAAATCTATTGCTTGTTTAATGAATATCTCATTAGATTTCCTAGTCGTATTTCAAGGGTTACTGATGATGGTACAATCCGAGCATCTCGATTGGGAACTCCCACTTAAAGTATAAGATGGTAATCGTCGTTACCTTGCCTCCATTTAACCTAGGGTGTATCTGAGGTGTATCTGAGGTGTATCTGATGTTAGGCAAGTTTTAACCCAATTGCCGTGCGATCGCGCAGCTCTGGGTTATCTAAAGCGATCGCATGCCTTGAGATCCGCCTCAATCCTCAACTATATTTCTACGATTATAGTTGTATTCCTTGCTACAGTGTTTACTCTATCCCTGAGTTATTATGACCCGATTTTTAGGCGTTGAAATCTCCAGCCGCAGGATTGTTCTGACATTGGGAATCGCGGCTATTCTTTATCTAGTTTTAACCTTAAACATAAGTTTATTAACGTTATCGGCAACGGTGGGAGCACCAGTTTGGGTGGGAACCGGAATGGCGATCGCAATGTTAGCGGTTTGGGATAAGCAAGCCTGGCCTGGACTGGTGTTGGGAGTAGTGTTATTTAATAGTCATCGTTACCTAACTATCTCAGGACAGTCACTGCTTTGGACGATGATGATTGTCATCCAACTGTTGGAATTTTGGTTAGGGATTAACCTACTACGTCGCTATAGCCGCTGTTCCCCTGGATTTCAAAGTTTGCGCGATGTGTTGGTGTTCATTGGTGTCGTAGCAACCATTCCCGCTGGGGTGAGTGCGACGTTAGCCACGATCACGTTAACGGTTCTCGGAGAACTTCCCAGAGAAGAGCTTTTATCCCTATGGAAAACCTGGTTTACCAGTAATGCGACGGGAATTTTAGTTATTACCCCGATGATCCTATCCTGGAGCGATCGCCGCACGGCTCAACGGTACTTACTTCGGGATACACTTGAGCTAGGTCTTGTCAGCATTATAGCAGTGGCGATCGCCTATATCGCCTTTTTTCAAGACTATCCCATCGAATATAGCCTCTTACCCTTACTCGGCTGGATTGCTTTTCGTTTTGGTTGGCGAGAGGTGACAACCCTGGTGACAGTCATTGCGACAATTGCCATTATTGGCACCGCACAGGGAGTAGGAACCTTTGCTCGTCCCTCAGTGGCCCTATCTCTAGTTCTTCTACAGTCATTTATCAGTGTTATCGCCTTAACCGCTCTTGTTTTCTGCGCCGTTCTGCAAGAACGTCAACTGGCTCAACAGCAGCTTACACAGTATAATCAAGAACTCGAAAAACGGGTCGCTGAACGAACGGCATCCCTGAAAGAAAGTCAGCTCGATTTATCTCGCCAACAAACGTTTTTGCGAAATGTCATTGATACAAATCCGAGTTTAATTGACGTGCGAGATATTCATGATCGCTTTGTTTTAGCAAACCGTAGTCTGGCTGAGTTCTATGGAACCTCTGTTGAGGAGCTAATTGGCTCAATAACAAATTCAGTTGGCGATCATTTGCGATCTATCACAGATGATTGTCAGCCATCAGCGGCTGAGCCTAACACCAATCAGACAGACACACCCCGTGATCAAATTTTGGCAGATGTTCGCGCCTATGAACAAGTTTTAACGAATTATCAAGGAGAAGATCGCTGGTTTTATTGCTTAGAAAAACCCCTCATTGTTAAGATATCCGAGACTGAGACAGCACGATATCTCTTGAGCGTTGCTACAGATATTAGCGATCGCAAAACCGCCGAACAAGCCCTCGAAGAAGCCCGAGAAGCTGCGGATCTGGCTAACCGAGCCAAAAGTGAATTTTTGGCTAATATGAGTCATGAATTACGAACCCCCCTTAATGGTATCCTTGGCTATGCCCAAATCCTGGAACGAAATCCTCATAGCGAGGAGCAACGTCAAGGACTCACAGTTATTCATCAATGTGGCTCTCATCTACTCACTCTCATTAACGATATTCTTGATTTAGCCAAAATTGAGGCTCGCAAAACAGAACTTCATCCGTTAGAGTTTCACTTTCCAGCATTTTTGACCGGTGTATCAGAAATTTGTCAAATCAAAGCAGCCCCGAAAGGATTAAACTGGAACTATCAGGTGATAACGCCAATTCCCGAGGCGGTTTATGCCGATGAAAAACGCTTACGGCAGGTTCTGATTAATCTGTTAGGGAATGCCGTTAAATACACTGAAGTCGGTGAGATAACCTTTGAGGTGGCGGTGATTGAGCATTTAGAGCAAAACGTGAAACTTCGCTTTAAGATTCAGGATACGGGGGTGGGGATGAGCCAAGAGCAAATTGATCGCATCTTTGAACCGTTTGAGCAAGTGGGTCAGGCATCAAAAATGGCAGAAGGAACTGGGTTAGGGTTAGCCATTTCTCGGGAAATTGTGCGCTTGATGGGGAGCGAAATTCAGGTTCAGAGTCGGGTGAATCAGGGAAGTACCTTTTTCTTTGATTTGGTTTTACCCTTAGCTCAGGAATGGTCAGTACAATCCTTGGCGCGATATGGTCATATTGTGGGTTATGCGGGTCGAGAACAGACAATTTTGGTGGTTGATGATAAGCCAGAAAATTGCGGTGTGATCCAACAGTTGTTGGAACCGTTGGGGTTTCGGGTGTTGCTGGCTGCGGACGGAAACGAGGGATATGATCGCGCGTTGGAGGCTCAGCCAGACTTGATTGTGACGGATTTAGTGATGCCGGGAGACGATGGGTTTTCTTTAATTGAGCGGTTACGCCAAACTCCTCAGTTTCAGGAAATTCCCATTGTCGTCTCCTCAGCGAGTGTATTTGATGAGGATCGCGATCGCAGTTTACGATTTGGTGGGACGGCGTTTTTGCCCAAACCAGTTCAGGCGGAGGAACTCTTAGATCTGTTGCAACAGCTTTTAGAACTCGATTGGCAGTATGCGGCGACTTCTCCTGGAACGGTGCCGATTCCCTCTCAGCCAAGGGGGGACGCGCCGGAGGCTGTAATGGATCAGCTCAAGCTTCCCAATGCTGAGGTATTGGAGCAACTGTTAGACTGGTCAAAACGGGGGAGTCTCAATCGGATTCGTCGTTGGTCTCAAGAGGTGATCCGCCAACAAGGGGAGTATCAGGAGTTTGCCGAGATTTTAGGCGATCGCGCTCAACGGTTTCAAGACCGGGCAATTTTATCGCTGTTGCAGGCTGCGCTGCGATCGCCTACAGTCTAAGGTCGATGTGAGCGAGTAGCGAGTATGGTTCGAGTTCGTCCGAGCTTGGAGAGCCAATTTGCCGAGGAATTGGCAGCTTTAGCCGAAGTTGATGAGCGGCCATGTCCTCCTCAATGGCGGTTGTCACCCTGGGCGGTGCGGACCTATATTTTGGGGGGAACCCTGGAGAATGGGGTTGAGATTACTCCCAAGTATATTGGCTGCGAGCGAGCTGTTGAAATTGCTATTGCGACGTTAGTCACGGACCGGGCCTTGTTGTTGTTGGGGGTTCCGGGAACGGGGAAGTCTTGGCTATCGGAACATCTAAGTATTGCGATTTCGGGCCATTCCCATCTTTTGGTTCAGGGAACGGCGGGGACTCCTGAAGAGGCGATTCGCTATAGCTGGAATTATGCCAAACTTTTGGCTGAGGGGTTTTCGGCTGAGGCTATTGTTCCGAGTCCGGTGTTGCGGGCCATGGATGAGGGAGCCATTGTGCGTATTGAGGAGTTGACGCGACTCCCGACGGATGTGCAGGATTCTCTGTTGACGATTCTCTCGGAGAAACGGTTGCCGATTCCTGAGTTAAGGGGCGATCGCTTCGCCAATCAGGGGTTTAATTTGATTGCGACGGCAAATCAGAAGGATCGGGGGGTCAATGACCTCTCTAGTGCCTTACAGCGGCGCTTTAATCGGGTGGTGTTACCGTTACCGGCGACGTTGGAGATGGAAGTGGAGATTGTTCGTCGTCGGGTTGAGGCGTTAGGGGAGTCTCTGGCGTTACCCGAAGAAACCCCAATTTTAGAGGAAATTCGCCGAGTGGTGACGGTGTTTCGGGAGTTACGACAGGGGTTCACGGAGGATGGCCAGGTGAAATTGAAGTCGGTTCAAGGGGTTTTGAGTCCGGCGGATGCGATTTCTGTGGTGAATCAAGGGTTGGCGTTGGCGGCCCATTTTGGTGATGGACGGTTGCGGGTGGGGGATGTGGTGAGTGGGATGGTTGCTGTGATTGTGGGCGAGTCGTCTCAGGATGCGATCGCCTGGGAGGAGTATTTGGAGACTGTGGTGAAACAACGTCGAGGTTGGCAAGAGTTTTATGAGGAATGTTTGGAACGATCCGGTGACTAACATTCGGTGTTAGGGGAGGGGGCAGTATTTGACTTGGTTTCGTCCTTGGTTTTTGGCGTGATAGAGTGCGATGTCGGCTTGTTTAATGAGTTCATCGAGGTTCATGTGTGCTGATGTTGTTGTGACAACGCCTAGGCTGATTGTACAGCTAATTGCTTTTGGGGTTTTTGGATCATCGATGGATTGTTCAGCAACCTTTTGACGTAGTAACTCGGCGCGATCGCGGGCTTCTGAGGTTGAACAATTAGGCAAAAATATCAAAAATTCTTCGCCACCCCAACGACCGATGAGTTCGTTTTGATTGAGCTGCGATTTCAAGATTGTACTGGTTTCTTGTAAGACTAAGTCTCCGATATGATGTCCATAACAATCATTGATTTTTTTGAAATAATCAATGTCTAATAAAATTAAGGCAAAGCCTAGGTTATTTTGCGGTAATTCCTGTAGGTATTTTGTGGTTTCTTCAATAACTGTTCTTCGATTAAAAACTTGGGTCAAAAAATCTCGACTGGCTCGATTTTTTAGGTCAAAATACATCCTTTGATTAACCATAATTAGAAAGATGTTATTTCGTAATAAATCAAAAATAAAAATAGCAACAAAGATGGCTAAGTTAGCTAGGGTTTTATCTGATGCAGCTTGAGTTTTATTGTCTATTAGTAAAAGAATGCGAGTGAAAACCGTCATCACCCCCAAAGATAACACGATAGCTAAATACCCTTCTGTGGCTGAAGTTTTTTTTGTATTCTGTCCGAAAATTATGGGGACAATAATGATGCTATATGAACTTCCATAGAGAAGAGACAGTATTGAGTTACGCCATACATAACTATCGATATACAGCGTAAAATACATCTGCGATAGAATTCCAGTCACTAGCAGTGATAACCACGTCAGTTTAGAATGTTTTTGATTTAAAAAGTCACCGATGCCTCTGGCGCCAAAAATAGATCCCAACAATATCAAGATATTGCTAGATAAAATAGAAAAGTATTGATTGCTTGGTGAAAATGGAAAAATAGAAATAATACCTAGTGACGTTAGAACTGTACCAACTGTATAGCTGGAAACGCCTTTATATGGACTAGAAACTAGTCTTAAAACAACTAAAATTATCGCCTGCAATAAGGCGGATATTCCGAGCATAAATAAAAGAGTGTGGGCGTCAAAGTTCATAAAGTGAGATTTTACTGATGAGTCTTGTTTATGATAATTGTCTTGTTATTTTTATGCCAATTTTCGTGCCTTCGTGCCACAGATAACTGTAGGGGCAATTGGCACTGGGTGTACCCTACTTTTGGGGTTGCCCTCTTGAAGAATGATTTGGGTGGCTTTGACAATTGCTATTGAGGACGAGAAACTCTATCATAGGGTTTCTTGGCATAGCATTACATATTTCGCTTGGTTTCGTCCATTGGTTTTGGCGTCATAGAGAGCGATATCTGCCTCTTTAAGTAGTTCATCAAGGCTATAGTTGCCTTGCCTGGTTGTCACGACTCCTAAACTAATGGTACAGCTTATTCTTTCCCCTGTAATGGCATTACAAATCAGGGAATGTTGACAAACCTCCCGACGTAGAGACTCGGCGCGATCGCGAGCTTCTGAGGTTGAACAACCGGGTAAAAATAGCAAAAATTCTTCTCCACCCCAACGGCTTACTATATCTTTTTTTTGTAGCTGTAACTTCAGGATTCGAGAAATATCTTTTAAAGCGAGATCACCCACATCATGACCATAGGCATCATTGACTTTTTTGAAATAATCAACATCCAATAAAATCAAGGTTAACTCTAAGCCGGTATTTTTTTGTAGTATAGTTTCTATTTTTTTGGCGGCTGCACCTCGGTTATACACATCAGTTAAAAAGTCAATTTCAGAGATTTTTTTTAACTCAAAGTACATCCGTTGGCTCACCAGCAGAACAAAGAAACCGTTGCGGAGAAAATCAACAATAAAAAGAGATAAAAAGGTAAATGTATTAGCAATTGTGACATCTGAGATAGATTGGGTTTGACCATCTAGGAGTAACACTAGACGAGTTGTAAATACAAGAATCCCAACGATTAATACTAAAGAAAAGCAGCGAGATGTTGCCGCAAAGCCAGTTTCGTCAAAGCGAATAAAGTAGGCTAGGCTCAGTGCATAGCCTAAAATAATGGGTAAAATAACAGTAATATTTCTGAGGAAATAGTTGTCAAAATAATAGATATAGTAAGCCTGGAATATAATAACGATAGTTAACAGAAAAAGCCAGAAATTATACTTGATTTTTTTGCCTAGAAATTGACCGATTCCTATTGTGTAAAGTAGGCTTCCACTCACTAATAAAGTGTTGTTAATAAAACGAATCAGCGAGGGAGTCGGGGTCATACCACGTACTAAAAAACCCAGAAATGATAAAGCACAAAAAACAGTTCCTAGAACGTAAATTGGCACTCCTTTATATTGCTTGACTGAGACTCCTAATCCCAGCAATACACAGGATTGTAAGAGGGAGGAGAGTGCAACCATGAAGATCATCGTCTCGGGATGAAAGGCGCTGAGTAATGAGACTAAAGCCTGACGCATGAGTTTTGTTTTGAGACGGGTGTGTCATGCTTAATTAAGCGAGACTAGGGGCAAAAGATGAAGTTAGGAAGGACGTTTACGAGTGGGTTTGTTGCTGCGGCGGGGCGATCGCCGGCCAAGTTGTTGACTGACATCTTTAAAGGCTTCTCGTTGTAGCCAGGGATAATCACTCACCCAAATTTGACGATTGGGAATGTATAAATCCGAGAGTTTGGCAATGCGGCGTAAATCGGGATCCTCGGACATTACGAGTAGGTGGACGGTTTGTCCTGGTGAGATAAATTGATGTTGACGGCGTAGGGGAACCTGTACTTTGGCGAAAAAACCACGTTCATCGCCGAGTTCTAGGTTCAAACGACGTTCGCGGTTCTCGACTAATACCAGTTCCCCCTTGGCGTTGGCGGTTTCTTCGGTGCCAATCACTTCTTCAGTGACATAAACATCGAGAATTTCCCCCTGCCAAAAGCCACTATAGGGATACCGTCGATATTTGGCGTTGCGAAAACTGGCTTTGGCGACAGGGTTCCAAAGCCAATAGAGGCCGGCAAAAATTCCCAAGAATAGACTCAATCCCTGACTATGGAGGGTGAGGCTGAGCAGCCAGACGAGGAAGATCCCCAGCAGCGAGAAGAGGATTTGTTTGACTAAGTTCTGCCAATTGCCCCAATAGTAGGCATATTGAGAGGCGGTGGCGGTGAGGGGAATTAGGGTTTCAAACCGTTCTCGGGTGATGGGGATCAGCATGGTTCGTCAGGGGTAAGTCGGCGGTTAGCGAGCGTCGGCTTGGAGTTCTCCGGTACGAACTCGTAGGGAAAGGGTACGATCGCCGCGAATCACTTGCAACCGTAACACTTGTCCGACCTGACTTTCTTCAACTCGTCGCTGTAAGTCTTCGGCCGTGGTAACGGGTTGGCGATCGATTTGGGTGATCACGTCTCCCCGTCGCAGGCCCGCTTCTTCGGCGGGACTGGCGGCGAGAACTCGCATCACGAGGACACCTTCTTGTTCGGGAATGGTAAAGCCGGCGTTGGGATCGCGGTTGTTGTCTCGGGCCATGTCCGGGGTGAGACTGATCATTTGGATGCCAATGAAGGGATGGGCGATGCTTTCCCCTCGGGCCAGGCGATCGCTGACGGCTTTGACAGTATTGATGGGAATGGCAAACCCAATACCGTTAGCGTCAGCCCGAATGGCGGTATTGACGCCGATGACGTCGCCGCGAGCATTGAGGAGCGGGCCGCCGGAGTTACCGGGGTTGATGGCCGCGTCGGTTTGGATGAAGTCGAGACGTTTATCGGGAATCCCCACTTGAGCACTAGAGCGGTTGAGGGTACTGACAATGCCCAGGGTGACGGTGTTGTCGAGTCCGAGGGGGTTGCCCACGGCGATGGCCCAATCCCCCACTTGCACGGTATCACTATCGCCGAGGGGGGCGACGGGGAGATCGCTGCCTTCGGTATTGACTTTTATGACGGCTAAGTCGGTGACGGTGTCGACGCCAGCGACGCGGCCCTCTAGGTCCCGGCCATCTTTGAGGCGGACGGTGACGCGATCGGCTCGGTTGACGACATGGGCGTTGGTGAGGATGGTTCCGGTGGCGTCAACGATGAAGCCAGATCCTTGGCCCCGTTGCAATTGCTCCCGAGGGGCGGGGCTGGGGAAAAAGTCGTCGCCGAAAAAGCGTTGGAAAAAGGGATCATTGAGGAAGGGATCGAGGTTGCGGGTGACGACTCGCTCGGTGTCGATGCGGACGACGGAGTTGCCGACTCGATTGACGGCGGCGGTGACGAAACTACTGCCGTTGGAGGCGGTTTGGGCTAAGGGAGGGGCGATCGCATCAGTCAGGGCGATCGCTCCTGAGGGAAGGCTGATGAGAACCAGCAGGGTGATGGCAAAACTGAGGAGTTTGGCCATCCGATGCTGAGTTGAGGCTAATGCTGAATGTCGTTCCATGGCAAGTCATGTCAAGATTGGAGGAAACGGTCGGGTTGGCGATCGCCCCTGGGAAGTCTCCCGAGGGAGTTGAGCCGACGGTAATCCAGACCCGTTTTTTCTACATTTTCGCAGTTTTCTTGACAGTTGACTGTGTTTCTCGGTCTGAAGTCGGTGCGGATTTCCCCGCTCTAGGGTCATGAAATTTGTTAAACTTCGTCAGGGTTGGGGAAATCTTCTGAATCCTGTTTCGATGTTTTTAGATGAGGCCTGGTGTGTGTGATGGGAGCTGAGCAAGGTGGAGGTGGCTGGCGCTGGATGCGGTTGTTTTGGGGACTGGCTGGCCTGTTGGTTATCTCTGGAGTTCTGTTTCCGCCGCTGCGGGCGGGTTCGACTGGGGAGGAGTCCCCTGAAGATATTTCTGAAGAGATTGAGGATACCGTTGAGGAGGATACCGTTGAGGTTGAATCTGAGATTCCTGAGGATTGGCAGCCTCTTGAACATCGAGAGTTGGGGTTTCAGGTGAATTTCCCCCCGGGCCAGTTACGGGAAAGCATCGAGCCGGTGGAAACCAGTTTGGGGACGCTGGAAATGTATATTTTGGGACTAGAGAGGGATGATAAGGTGTATGGGGTGATTGTGGCGGATTTTCCTGATTTTTTTGAGGTGATTCCTCGGGAAACTCGCTTTGATGGGGCAATTGCTGGGGTTTTAACCAATATCCGTCAGCGTCTGGTTCAGGATCGTCAGGTGGCGTTGTCGGGCTATCCTGGGCGGATTCTCTTGTATGAGGGGCAAGATGGTTTGATCTATCAACATCATGTCTATTGGGTGGGAACTCGCCTCTATCAAACGATCGCAGCGGTTCCGGCTCAGTTTCCTGAACGCCGACGCGCTGAGTTTTTTGAGTCCGCTCGACCCTTTTTTCGCTCTTTTTTATTGACAGATTGATGGTGGTGTAGTATGGATTGCTTGCGTAAATCTCCTGCGGTAAATCTCCTGCGGTAAATCTCCCCAGGGAAGGAGGGGATTGACGCGATCGCCACCTCGGCGATCGCCCGTGGCGTATTACCTCTACCTATCAGATGATTGCAGGCCACTTCATATTTTGTTACAAATGGAGAAGTTGCCTCTAGGATATGCGGACACGCATTGCTTGATATGTTTGGGAGTTTAATCGGAAATCCAACGACGGAAGGCACGGATTGGGGCGCAAAAATGCTCGATACCGTGGCAAGTCGCTCTATTGCCCAGCTTTTCAGTCAAAGCGAGTCCGTGGACGTACAGATTCGCTGTTCACCGTCGAGTAAACTGCTACAAGGGAGTATTGATAGCTTCAAGATGAACGGCCGGGAACTGGTGATTCGTCGCCGTTTTCCGGTGCAAGAGATGTCTTTTGAGACGGACAGTGTCTCGATTGATTTTAGTTCGGTGTTAAGTGGACAGTTGCAACTGAAACAGCCCACTCAGGCGATCGCCCAGGTGGTGTTGAGTGAGGCGGGCATCAATCAAGCCTTTGAGGCCGATTTGGTGACGCAGCGCCTGCAAGAGCTTGAACTCCCCGGTTTAGAATCACTCACCCAAGGAAAACCGGTTTCCTTTACTCACGTCAAGGTGAAACTGAAACCCGGCAATCGGATTCAATTGACGGCAACAGCACAAATTGCTACTGGCCCAGAAATTCCGATTGTTTTAGAAACAACCGTAGAAATTGAACGCCGCCGCCGCATCAACTTCACCAATCCTCAATGTATTGATGAGTCCGTTCCTGATGAGTTGCGCCAAGACAGTCAACAACTCAGTCAAGCTCTCCTTGAAGCCCTCAATGGGATGGTGGATTTAGATCGCTTCAATCTCGATGGTGTAAAACTCCGTCTCAACCGCCTCGAAACCCGACAAGATACGCTCACCTTTAATGGCTATGCTGAGATTAGTCATTTTCCGAGGCATGGGTAGGGGGAGAGAAGGCAAGAGGCAAAAGAAGGGAACAGGGAACAGGGAACAGGGAACAGGGGAGAACCCACCCCTGGCCCCTCCCAGGAGGGGATGGCAAGAGGCAAGAGGCAAGAGAAGGAAATACCAGAACATTCTCTTACTCTCGTATCGCCCTCGTCGCCCTCGTTCGCCCTCGTTGCCCTCGTTCGCCCTCGTTCGCCCTCGTTCCTAGGCTCTGCCTAGGAATGCCAACTAGGAGGCTCTGCCTCCCGTACCAGGCGGCAGAGCCGCCGAGGGTGCGTGTCACGGCTTCAGCCATGACACGAGGAGGGGAGGGGGAAACCTAAATTAAATCCACGAGAGCTTCGATGAGGGTTTGATTTTGTTCCTCAGTTCCCACCGTGATGCGCAGTTGTTTCTCTAGGCCCGAATGGTTGAAATAGCGCACGAGAATACCTCGGGCCTTGAGGGCCAGATAGATCTCCTCAGCGTTCTCCCGAGGGGGAGTCACCAACACAAAATTGGTTTGCGACGGTGGCACTTTGAAGCCTAACCCTTGCAACTGTTGGCTTAATTGATGGCGGGACTGTTTGACGCGTTCAGCGCAGTGGTTTTTGTAGGCCTGATCTCGTATCGCAGCGGCCCCCATGAGGGCGGCGATCGCATCGATGTTATAGCTATCTTTGACTTTGAACAGTCCACTCAATACCCCCGGTTGGGCAATGCCAAACCCGAGTCGTAATCCTGCTAAGGAATAGCCTTTCGAGAGGGTTCGGGTGACGATGACGTTCTCGAACTCGCTCACGAGAGGTAGGGCTGTGCCGTCGGCGAAATCAATATAGGCCTCGTCCACCACTAAGACCCCAGACAGCCCTTTAGCGAGGCGACGAAGGTCGTCGTTTGAGACTAAATGACCCGAAGGACTATTGGGGGAGGCAATGAAGGTAACAGCCCCTTGTGCGTCGAGGAGGGCATCGATGGGAAGCTGATAGTTCTCGCCATAGGGAATTTCCAACACCGTTGCGGGTTGAATAGCGGCGAGGGTTTTGTAGAGAACGTAGGTGGGGGTGGGATAGACGACGCGGCGAGTGTCTCCTTCGGCGCAGGCCCGAATTAACAGGTTGAGGATTTCATCGCTCCCGTTACCGACGATAATCCAGTCGAGGGGGAGGTTGAGAACTTCGGCGATCGCCTCACGAAAGGGATTCGCGTAAGGATGAGGATAACGTCGCAGCAACTCTCCGTCAAAGTTCCGCAGCAGGGCCATGGCTTCTGGGGAGGGCGGATAGGGGTTTTCGTTGGTGTTGAGTTTGAGGATGCGGGTTCCAGGTTTCGGCTGTTCCCCAGGGATGTAACCCTGCATGGCATCGACGGCGGGGCGAAAGTAGCTGCTCATTAAGGGATATTGGGATAGCAAACGGTTTTAGTTTAGCAAAAAGGGGGGATGGGTTAGGGGGAAAGGTTTAGGGTCGAGTTGTCCGAGTTTGACTCCGAGTTTGATTCGGTATTCTACCAAGTTTTGGGGAGAGGAAACGGTTGATGTTTGCGATATTCATAAGCGCCCATGAGTGCGCCCCAGAGTCCGTTTCCGCTGTCTGGATCAACGCCGCGATCGCGACTATAAAGACAGTCTGGAGTTAAATCAAAGCCGAGTTCGACTTGGCGGGTTTTTCCTTGGTAGTCGAAGCAACATTTGGCCCCCTCGGGAGGATTGGCGATGAAGCGATCGCCCTGTTGGATGACCTGTAAGCAACAGCCGGGAAGTTCAAGTAAATCCTCGGAGGTAATGCTGGCCAGACGTTCGGGGGTTTGGGCGGCTCCGGCGATCGCCGCTGGATCGCGAAAGGCTCGATAGATGATCTCGAGATCGCTATCATGATGGCCTGATAACAGCAGCAAGCGTTGTCGATAGGGCTGTTCTGGGGTCAGGAGAGGGGCTTGTTCGACAAACATGGCATAATACCCATCAATCTGTTGCACGAGGGGATACTGCCAAAGTCGAGTGGGGACAAACCAGGTTGGGGTCTCTTGGGCTTGACGTTGATTATCAAAAATGCCAGCCAGGGATTGTGCGAGGGCTTTAATTGGAGGATTTGCTGACATGAGATTTGACGACATATCGCGAAAGATGTATCAAGGTTTTCTGGCTTTTAGAATCAAGGGTTAGGAGTTAGGGTCATTAGGGAAATTTAGTCCCGGTTAAAGTCTTTACCCGAGAGCGAATTTTCGTTTGCTCCTAAAAAATCAAAACCAAACTTGAGTTTTTTCTATTTTTTGGACTCAGGATTAAATCTTAACTGTTACCAACCCACTATGATGAAACCCTATCAAAAAATCCCCATCCAAGAGTGTGGTGAACGACTCGTTCCCATCCCCGATGGTTTGTTTTCCTTAGAATCTCCCCATCCCTATCGAGAATTGGGCGCACCCTACGGCGATCGCAGTCCCTTTTGTTTACGCGAGAGTGTTCTCGAACGACTGCTTGAGGCCCAAGACATCCTACAAACGAGCCATAGAGGCTGGCGATTGCGAATTTTTGATGCCTTTCGTCCCGTGGCGGTGCAACAGTTTATGGTGGATCAGGCTTTGGCGGATTTAGCTGAAGAACGGGGCTTAAACCCCCGTCGCCTCTCGGATTCACAACGGCAGGAACTGCTCGAACAAGTGTACCAGTTTTGGGCGGCTCCCAGTCATGATCCCGAAGACCCGCCCCCCCATGCGACGGGAGGGGCGGTAGATTTAACTCTGGTGAATGCAACCAATCAGGTGGTGAATATGGGATCTCCGATTGATGAGATTTCCCGGCGATCGCATCCTGACTATTTTGCCAGCGCCACCGCTGATCCCGAACAAGGCTATCATCATCATCGCCAACTGTTGGCGGAGGTGATGCGTCAAGTGGGGTTTGCCCAGCATCCCCAGGAATGGTGGCATTTTTGCTACGGTGAGCGGATGTGGGCCTGGCTGACGGGGGAGGCGGCGGCGATGTATGGACGACAAGATACGGATTAAGCCGAGTTCACAGGTTAGGCCTGTTGGGAGGCGGAACGGGCTTGTTTAATCATGGCAATTAGGGTTTGATGGGCATCTTCGGAGTCTTGCAAGGGGTGATCGAAGGGAATCCGCAGGCTGACGGCTTCGCCATTGACGTGAACGGTTAAGTCCATCCCTTGGGGATCGATGGCTTGCATTTGGGCTGATTCGGCATCGCGGCGATCGCCGTAAACTTGGGCATAGGTTAGAACGGCACTAGCGTGGTCGTCGTTCATGTGTTTACAGATGCGATCGCTGACGGCGGGGGTAATGGGGTCACTCATAGCAAGATTTTGAGAATTGATAAACACTGTCTCTCTAGCTTAAATGGGATTTTTCAATCGAGACAAGCCCGGAACGCCGATCATGGCCCAGCTTGAGGGCGACGGGGGGCCGGCCCTCTGGCGCGTCATCGTGATTGTGCTGTTGGGAGTTCTCGCGGTCTCCACCGGCTCAATTTGGGTCCGTTTAGCCCTGAAGTTGCGAGGGGAGGGTGGCCTCGCGTTTAGTCTGATTGTGGCGGCATCTCGGATGACTGTGGCGGCGCTGCTGCTATCTGGAAACTGGCGCAAGATGCCCGGTCGGGTGAGCGGCGGGCAAATGGCGGGGGCGGCCTTGTCGGGGCTGTTTCTGGCCTTGCATTTCGCGGCTTGGATTAGTTCTCTGTCGTATACCTCCATTGCTGCGTCAACCACCCTGGTCACGACCACGCCGTTGTGGGTGGCGTTGTTCTCCGCAATTGTGTTGGGGGAGAGGTTATCGCGGCGGACTTGGTTGGGAATGGTTCTGGCGTTGAGTGGCGGGGTGTTGGTGGCGTCAGGAGAGATGGCGATCGCCGTTCCGGGGAGTCAACCGCTGTTGGGAAATGGGTTAGCCCTGTTGGGGGCTTGGATTGTCAGTATTCATCTGCTGTTGGGGCGCAGGATTCAGCAGCAGGGGCTGGATTTAGGCAATTATGTGACGATTACCTATACGGTGGCGGCGTTGGTGTTATTACCGCTTCCCTGGCTTCTAGGAGAAGGCTATGGGGGCTATCCGCCGCTGTTTTACGGCTATTTGTTGCTGATGGGGCTGTTTCCTCAGTTGTTGGGACATACGAGCCTCAATTGGGCCTTGCGTTGGCTGTCTCCAACTTGGGTGACGTTGGCGGTTTTGTTGGAACCGATTTCGGCCAGTTTCTTAGGATTTTTGCTGTTTGGAGAGGTGCCGGGATCAGATGTGTTTTTAGGAGGAGTCGTGGTTTTGACTGGGGTGGCGATCGCCGTTTTGGGGGGCCGTGAGAGCCGGGGCGATCGCGATCGCTAAACCCGTTGATGCCGATCGCATTTCTGTCCTATGGCGATCGCAACAATCCTGATAAAAACTGCCATCCTAGTAATAGAGAGTATAGACCACTTCAAAGGCGATCTCGATGGATAAGCAACAGGTTGTTCACCTTAACAACGACAACGTGACGCAGGATGACCGTAAGCGTTACGCCCATGAAATCTACCAGCAAGAATCTCGGCAAGTGTTAAAATCCGTAACTGATATTCTTGCGGTAGATCTGATGTGGTCGCTAGTGGGTTTGAAATCGTAACAGGAGGCGGTTTCGGTACAGATAATGGCGATCTCAACAACAATTTATTTCAGGTGCATTCCCGAAGAGGACAATTTTAGAATTGTCCTCTCTCTATTTGGAAAATAATTTGAGTTGGGAATTTCGGGAAACTTGCTAAAATCAAGCAGATTCATGAATACTTAGGGAGACGCCTATCCCAACAACTCTCCCATGTCGACCGCTGCTCAAGTCACTATCATCGGTGCAGGTCCCGGAGACCCTGACCTGATTACCCTGCGGGGACAGCAACGCCTGGCCCAAGCTGATGTGGTCTTCTACGCCGGTTCCCTGGTTCCTCCGGCCATGTTACAGCATTGTCGGCCTGACAGTGAACAGATTGACACCCGAGGTGAGACGTTAGAGGTTTGGGTGTCTCGGCTGTTGCAGGATGTTCAAGCCGGTAAAACTGTAGTGCGACTGCAAGATGGGGACCCCAGTCTCTATGGTGCAGTTCATGAGTTGGTTGTCTATCTCATCAAGGACAAGATTCCCTTCGAGATTGTTCCTGGAGTCAGCGCCTTCCAAGCAGCGGCGGCCCGCTTGCAAACCGAACTGACGGTTCCCAATCTCGTCCAAACTATCATCCTCACCCGCACCCAGGGACGCACCCAGGTTCCCAGTCGTGAGGATTTAGCCAGTTTGGCCCGTCATCGCGCCTCTCTATGTCTCTATCTCAGTGCGGGTCAGATTGGCAAGGCTCAAGCTCAGCTTTTACAACATTATCCTCCAGAAACGCCAATGGCCTTGTGTTATCGCTTGGGTTGGGAGGATGAGTTAGTAGAACTCGGGACAGTGGCGGATATGGCTGCGATGACGGAGAGATTGGGGTTCAAACGGACGGTGTTATATGTGGTGAGTCCGGCGTTGGGGGCGACTACCGAGGGGCGATCGCGGTTATATAATAGTCAACATCATCATGTCTTTCGTCCCCCATCGTCTCAAACGGGTGAATGTTAAGCTTAAGCCAGATACAATAGGAGAGTGATTGCTGTGGCTTCTATCACGATTGATTTGTCAGATAGCCAATTCCAAAAGCTAGAGAGGTTAGCAACGGCTCATGGGATTGCGACTGACGTGCTGTTGAAGGCCAGCTTAGAGGATTGGCTAAGTTTGCAAGAAGATGATTTTGACAATGCAGCGGACTATGTGCTGGCAAAAAATGCTGAGTTATATCGGCGTCTGGCATGATTCGCTATTTGAGCCTAGTTGAAGTCTTAACGCTGCATCGTAGAATTATTGAGCAATCGGGTGGAGGATTGGGAATCCGAAATTTGGGTTTGTTAGAGTCTGCGATCGTCCAGCCTAAAATGACGTTTGATGCTGAAGAACTGTACCCCAGTTTGCTAGAGAAAGCAGCGGCATTAGGATTTTCAATTATTATGAATCACCCCTTTGTAGATGGAAATAAACGTACCGGACATGCGGCAACAGAGACATTTCTGGTTTTGAATAGGGTGAACATTACCACCTCCGTAGATGACCAAGAGCGTTTGATTTTGGCGATCGCATCGAGTGAGCTGGGCCGTGAAGAATTTGTAAAATGGTTACAACGAAATACAATGTAATGTTCAGTTAAACCAGTATTATTTTTCTGGATATAACGTTATAACATAAAGTCATTAAATGAAGCAGAATGAAAACCGCTTTCGCATATTTTAAAAGTTCATAAAGTCATAAGCTTGACACTTGCTTAGTTTAAGAAATCTTCTAGTTTTAGGGTTATAAGTAAAATTTATTGCTGATTATATCCGTTGCTGTGGGGGCGAAAAAATTTCCGCCCCTACAATTTTTTAGTTGGCCTCACCGGTTGAAACCTTGGGAACTAAATACCAGGAATTAAAGACATTTCCCCAAATCTTACCCTTACCGTTAACCGACTATTTGCCTTGATCATTATTGTTACCCTCATTCCCGTCATCATTGTCACTACCGTCGTCGTCCTGATCGGAGTATCTATCAGCCGGGGATGCCGATGATATTTTCTGATTGCGGGGTTTCGGAAAATGAGTGGTCGTCTTGTTCCAAAAAACAATCACCAACAGAGTGCTTATAAGAAACAATAGAACTGACACAATCGCTAAAAATTGAGCATCGGCATAGGTTGTAAAAAAACCAGGGTCTTCAATGGATACTCCTGGCAAATCAGTCTCAATAGAGCCTGAAACTTCACCATTGCTAAACCGGCTAAGCTTAATCAAACTAAATAATAGTAAAAGGAAGCTTATAACAGAAATCAAGGCTGCCGACCCTTTATAAATGGCATATTTCATTTTTTTACTCCTAATTTTGATATTTTGATAAAAAAACAAGAAAATTTGCTACTTTTTTGTGTCTTCCTATTTCACATGAAAGCCACAACAGTTTTTTGGATTATTTTAAGAACATAGTCGTTTTGCATATTCAAGTTTATTTTGGTCTTCTCGAGAGGGCTTCCAATGTGAGGATAGACTTTTGCGGGTTACGTGAATTGGTGGTTTGAGAGTGTAAGACATTTTGCAATAGTTTGTGCTTATGTTAGCACGAATTGGCTTGTAGTAGGTTCCCTTTAAAGGATTGGATTCGTCAACAATAATACCATTGCCTAACTTCAGAAACATCTGATTTATCGCTTTTTCTAAAACCTGTCCAACTACCGTTTCAGTTAATCCAGCTCCTATCTCTGCCAGCAAAGTCCAAATTTGTGGAGAGATGGGTCCACATCCGACCAAAAATATATTCAATGCTAGAATCAGGACAAACAGTTTCTTCAAAAGTTGATGACTATTTTTTAGTATCATTTTTTATCTCCTAATTTTTTCTCAAAGCTATTTTCGCACAAAATAGTACTATATGCACTTGAGTAAACAACATGAAAAATTAATAGCGAGCATCCCACTAACAAGGCTGATGCAAGGTGAAATGCAGTGTCTGTATAGAATACAGAAAAAGGAGTTGCATGAGGAAAAAACTTAGAGTAATCACCTAAAATATCCGATAACGATGAATTTATAAGACGTAAAAGACTCGGAACTAACGCTGCAATAACAGAAATCATAGTCGCTAAAGACCTCCGAGAAGAACTGTTTATACCCAAACCGCTAGCTCCTACTACAAGTCCACCAGATAATACAATACAAGAAAATATTCCAAATGAATCTAAGAGGAGGATACTTGACCATGAAACTTGTTTGATAACACAGACCATTATCGTCCAAATCACTGAGATCAAGCTAAAAGCTGCTCCATATATAATTACAGCTAGAACTCTAGCAGCAGCAACCTCAATTGGCAGACAAGGGGTTAAACGAATCCATAATAATTCACTTACTAAAAAACTATGACTTAAAGGAATAAACAGAACGAATACCCAGTAGAGACTTAGTAACATCCATCCCCATGACAGCAATTCGTGTATCAAGTCCATAAAAACCTTATCTCTTGATCCCAGATAAGCATCTATAGGTGTTGATAGAAAAGTTAAATTTTCACCGTTCCAACTTAATGGAAATACAATAATAAAACCTATCAGCAAGATAATTAATGGTACAAGAAATACAAGGGGGCTACCTAGCTTAACAAAAAATGTTTTAGATAAAACAAAAATTCTCGAAAATGACATAATAGAGTGACGTAAACAACTTTAATGAGACAAGAAGTAATCAGACTTATTCTTCAAGATCCTGTCCCCCCTGTATCGTAAAATCTAAGACTGACGCATCCGTCAAAATTTCACCTAAAGCTTGAAAAACTCCTTCCCTACAAAGCTTGCGATTTTGAGATTTATTTTCACCTTTGCTAGAACCATGATTAGTAGTAATTTGACAATTGAATCTTGTCATCTTCTGTTGCTTCAAACTACCATTTTTTAACTCATAAACCTTTTGGGCAATCAAAGCAACCTCGTCACGCCGATGGGAAATCCACAAAATTCCAAACTTTTGCTTTCTTGCTGCCTCTTGAACTGCTGAAAGCACGGCAGATTTACCATCTCTATCTAGTCCTTCGGTTGCCTCGTCTGCCAGAAGCAAGTCAGTTGGTTTTGATAATGCCAAAAAAGCCATAAGCCTCATGCGCTGTCCCTTTGACAACTGGCTAACCCTAGTATTACGAAAAGATTGTATTTCAAGACAATCTTCCAAAGAATCAGAACAAGAGATTCCATTTGTCTCCCATATTAGCTTGAATGTATCCATGACCTCGGATACTAAAAAACCTGTTGGCAATCCCAATTCACCCGGATTGTATGACGGATCACCAATATAAGACAAACCAGGATAGTGGTTGTTCCAGGTTACTTCTTCATTAAAAAGCTTTACACCTCCGTCTATGGGATGATGTAGTCCAAGTAAAAGTTTAATGATCGTTGATTTGCCACTTCCATTGTCACCCACAATTCCCACTGACTCACCCTGTCTCAAGTTTAGCGATACGTGCTTTAAGAGAGTGTTGTCAGCTTTATAACCAAAAGTTACCCTGTCTAGCTCTAGCAAAGAAACCATGAATTAAACCCAAAGTTACGTTGGCTTTTAAATTTAATTTATCCTAAAACAAACTAAATCTTTTATTTTAGGATAAAGAATAATTACTCGCATCGATACAAAGGATGTCACGAGTCTATTTTTTTCGGAGGTAGGTTGATGACGACAACAACAATTATTGTCTGGGATTTTCCTCACGGAAGACATGTGTATAGTTCATTTGGTGAACACCCTTTATGTAGCCATGCTCTCCCTTATTGTCGCCTATAAGTTAACTGCCGAACATATTCTCACATGAAACTCGATTTGTCAAATTTTTATTTTGGTGTGCTATGTAAATTTGCATATGGCAGCTAAATTCAGCTATGACGTCAAATTTTTAGTTAAAATTTATAAATTTTAACTAAAACCACGGTAAACAGGCGAAATTAAAAAGAAATTGGTGTTTTACAGAGGGTTTCTACTGTCACCAGGCAGGTTATCCAGTTATTCAGAGCATTCAACATGTCGATACCCGAAGTGGAGTTCTAGAAGATTGGCTGTTGTGTCTCGTAGAGTTGCGGCAAAATTGGGATAACTTTAGTGTGACTCCAAACGAGAGACTCTGGACTCCCAACGAAACTCATCAAACATCGTTGAAAAGGTTTAAATCTATATATTCCATCACATATCATGCAAAATTCCGGTTACACCCTCCCAGTCTTCGCCATTGCAGCCGCCAAAGCCGCCTTACTGCATCTGCAACAGCGCCAATCTCCCCAAACCGTCCAACTCAACCTCCTCCCCGATTGCGCCGAAATCCCCATCGAACAAGTCGCCTGTCTCGACCAAAATCGCGCCTTAGCCATTACCCGCAGTGACCCCGGTGCAAACCTCGATTTAACCCGAAATACTCCCATTTGGGCCGATGTTAGCCTAGACCCTTTTTCGGGTGAATCTCTCTCCTTAGTCGGGGGTGAAGGAATTGGCAGAACCCAGGAAGGACAAGCCGCCATTTATAACTATGCGCGTCGTTTAGCTGAAGCTAATCTCTTCGAGTTGATTCCCTCAGGAAAAACCCTGCGCGTGGTGATTATTCTCCCCGAAGGACGACAGCTTGCAAAACGAACCTCTAACGAAGCCTTTGGAGTTTTAGAGGGGTTATCTCTCCTGGGAACTCATGGTATTGCCCAACCTCATACGGCGATTGAAAGTTTGGAAACGGCCAAAACTCAACTTCAGGACAAAAGTTCCTCAGAAAAAGACCTGGTGTTTTGTATTGGTAGCAATGGCTTACAAGTGGCTGAACGACTGAATCTTCCCAAGGCGAGAATTGTGCAAGTGGGTAATTGGTTGGGGGCGTTACTCGTCGAAGCGGGACTCCATGAGGTGCGGTCGGTGTTACTTCTGGGCTATCATGGAAAACTCGTCAAATTGGCGGGTAAGATTTTTAATACATCGAGCCATATTGCCGATGGAAAATTGGAAATTCTTGCGGCTTTTTTAGCACGCTACACTGATAATGTCAAGCTAATTCGTGAGGTTTTAGATTGTCGAACCATGGCTGAGGCGCATCAGTTTTTAGACCAAGAAAACTTAGCTGAAACTGTGTTTAAGGATTTGTGCGATCGCATCAGCCAAAATGCCCAAGCCTACGTCCACAAATACGCGAACACCCACCTAGAAATCGGGGTGATTCTTTTTGAACGCCAGGGGGTGATTGTGGCTCAAAATGCGATCGCATCAGACCTCATCGAGCAAAATTAGAGGGCGACCACAAGGGTTCGCTCCTAGGGCGACCGCAAGGGTTCGCCCCTACTTGCCCAATTTCCCCATCTATGCTACAGTGCTGAAATTCGGTTCTGATGGGGAGCAGCCATCAGAGGAAACGGGGAAAGTCCGGTGTAAATCCGGCGCTGTACCGCAACTGTAAGGAGCCAAAACGCTCTAAGTCAGGATGCCCGCCGAGTCGCCAAACTCCACCTCAAACATCTGCGAGTTACAGATGATGGTTCCTATGACAAGACTTAATTTCCGCTTAAATTCTCCGGGTTTCCCAACCCCCATCACTCCCAAAACTGCCCACCCGCCCTCGCTACAGGCGCTCTAGGCAACGTTTTCGGGAGTTTTTAGCATTCTCAAACTCTCCCAAATTAGCATCATCAACGCTCCTAAAATGGGAGTCAGTTTTTGTTAGCCATATTCCCCAATCTCGCGGTTTTCTCAACCGTCGAGATTAACCTTTCATGCCAATTTAAACCCGCCAATTCCCTAAGTTGAAATTGGCGACTCCTTCGCGATGCCAAAAATCATGAAATCCCTTCCCCTCTCCCTCCTATTTCTCCTACTCCTCGTCAGTCCCAGTCTCGCCAACCCAGACCCCAACGATAATCCCCCCACCGGCGATGACCCCACAGAGGACGACATTGAAGAAGTCGAAATCTTCATTCAACGCATCCTGCGCCAACCCGTTTTTGGCCCCTTTCGCCAAAACCGACCCCTACGGGATTCCTCCCGTCCCATCTATATCATTCCCCGCGAACAAATCGACGTTCAAGGGGCCACCACCGTCCAAGATGCACTGCGATTCGTCCCCGGAATCCTCAGCGATGGAACCAGTGGCGGTCAACTCGGGTCCGTCAGTTCCCAATTTATGCGCGGCGGAAACTCCTCCCAAACCCTCATTCTTCTCAACGGACGACCCATCAATGACCTGGGGTCTTCTGGAGGCTTTGACCTCTCCTCCTTCACCACCAACTTTGTCGAACGCCTGGAAGTCCTCCCTGGGGGAAGTTCCACCCTCTACGGGTCTAGCGCCGTCGGCGGAACCCTCAACATCGTCAGCCAATCCCCCACGGAGGAACCGGAAGTGGTTATCGCAAGCGAAGTGGGGAGTTTTGGCTACAACCAACAAGTGATTCAAAGTCGGGGAACCGCCGGAGACTTCGGCTGGGTGATTGGCTATAACCGCACCTTCTCCCGCAATGACTTTCCCTTTGACCTGGAAACCGTCGATGTTTCGGGAACTCGGGACAATGCCGAGGCCAACTATAACAATCTCAACCTCACTCTAGCCGCCGATTTGGGCGATCGCAACCGTCTGACCTTCTCCGGCCTCTACCTCAGCCGAGACATCGGCGTTCCCGGCGGCGTTCCCACCGCAGCCGGAAGCCTGGGAGAATTTAACCGCCTCAGTCCCCAAGCCAGACAATACACCGAAGACTGGCTACTCGACCTCCTCTGGGAATCCCAACTCAACCCCGAGGATACCTCCAACCTCACGGCCCGCATCTATACCGATATCCTCGACTCCACCTTCCGCGACCCCGAAAGCAGCCGTAGCAACCTTGACCGCAACAGTTTCGGCGTGCAAGTTCAACATAACTGGCAATTCACCGATAACCAAACCCTCACCTACGGCATCGACTTTCGCACCATTTCTTCAGAAAATAGAACCGTTAACATCTCCACAGGCCAAAGTACGGAAAACTACAACAGTCGCATCGACAATGGCGCCGCGTTTGCTCGCTATGAGGTCAACCTTGCCGATAATCTCAGTCTAAACTTGGGTCTGCGCCAAGAATTTAATAGCCTCGAAAATGGCTCTTTCACCTCTCCCGCTGTCGGTGTCCTTTGGAACCTCAGCGATAGCACAGCACTCCGCGCCAATTATGCCAGAAGTTTTAAATCTCCCCTCATGTCTCAACTCGAAGGACTCGCCGCCTTTTCCGTCGCCGGTAATCCCAATCTACGACCGGAACGAGGCAACAGTTTTGACCTCGGCATCGACCAACAACTCGGCGACATCGGTTTATTTCGTCTGACTCTCTTTGCCAACCAAATTTCAGAACTGATTGCCTTTCAATTTGGCGACCCCAGCACCAATGTTAACATCGGCAAAGTGGAAGCCTTAGGGGTAGAAGCCGCCTTAGACCTGCAACTGGCTCCCAATGTCTTCGCCTTTGCCAACCTCACCTTAAATAATACCCAAATCTTGCAAGATACCAACGACGCTGTAGAAGGCAATCGCCTCAGTTTACGGGATGCCGATGTGTTTAATATCGGAGTCGCCTACGCCACCCCCAATGGCTGGTATGCCGGATTACTCCTACGCAATCTCAGCAACTTTTTTGTCAATAACACCAACAGCGAAAGCCTACCAGGCTACACCACATTAGACCTCAAGTTACAAGCCCCCATTACCGACAATTTACGTCTCAATGCCAGTGTAAATAATATCTTTGATGAACGCTATGAAGTCTTTCCCGGCTTTCCCGGGTTAAGTCGAAGTGTTCAAGGGGGGATTCGTTATAGCTTCTAAGAGTATGCTACAAGAGAAACAGAGTTATTTACCTATTGTATCATGACAAACTTTCAGCCTTGGCTTGCCCCTCTCAACCGCAAAACCACAGAACCCACCCCGCAAGGAGGAACCCTAGAATATGAAGATTTCCCCATTTCTAGTGATGTCACGGGTCCCCTGTTATATGACCTGTTTCAAAACCATTGGTCGGAAATTGGCGTAGGTCATGTGGTTCAGGGAAGTGTCCTGGAATTGGAACTGACGGCGCCTCCCAAAACCTGTTTATTGTATGACGGTTATTTAACGGTTGTGACAGAAGGTTGGCATTTACATCTCTGTTTAGAAGAGCATCTGGGAGGTCCCCATTGCAAAACTCCCCCAGAGTTACGACAACAGCGGCGTTTAAGTCGGGGTGCGTTCTATCGGCGTTTGAATGAAGCGGGCCAGCCGAGAAGTTGGGGGATTCAGTTTTGGAATGGGGAGGGAGAACGGATGATGAATCTGTTTTTACCCAATCCCTTGCTGGGGGAGGATGAGGATGTTCTCCCGGAAGGAAAACCCTTGTTAGAAAAGTTGGCGCTTTATGATGAGTTGCGCTCAATTTATATCTTGGGAGAACGGCCGATTCCCTTTGAGGAAAATCCCCTAAAACGTCCCTATTTGGCGGTTTGTCGGTCGAGTCGCTGTAATCCGTCTCGCAAGTGGGAACCGGTGTTTGAGGCGTTGGAATCTGCTGTGGAGGAGGCGGGATTGGATGTGACGGTTCGCACGGCGGGATGTTTGGAAGTCTGTCAGTTGGGACCGATTGTTTTTTATTCGGGAGATAGGACTTGGTACAGTCGTGTGAAACCGGAGGTGGCGCGTCGGATTGTGTCTGAACATTTAGTGCAAGGAACGCCTGTTCAAGAGCATTTATATCCTCCGCAGTCGTGAGGTTAATCACGTAGGGGCCATCCCTTGTGGTTGCCTGGGTCGGTAGGATGTGTTCCGGCGAGTTAGGTGGATTGAATGATAGCAAAATGTTGGAACTGCCGGAACGCATCTGGGACTCAGGAAAAAATCGTGACGTTACATTCAATATATTGGTGATTAAATGGGTCGGATAATTTCCGAAATATCCTGGCCGACCACAAGGGTTCGCCCCGACAGGATTTGTTGAATTAAAATAGGATTTGTTGATGCGACTATCTCTGCGAATTACTCCGGTGCTATTTCTCCTTGGATTGGGTCTGAATGCTTGTGTTCAAAACTCAGTTTCTCCGGTGGTGCAACGTCCGCTTTCTCCTGATTGTGTGCAGGAGTTTGACCCCAGTCGGGATTATTTCCCGGATAAGGTTCAGGTGGAGTTTGCGACGGGGTTTGAGGTGGACTATCACGGTCACTATAAACGAGTTACGCTCGCTTCTCCTCATCCTGAGGCGAATGACCCCGTTGAGTATGTTTTAGTTCAATGTGGAACCCCCATTCCTGATGATATCGGTGAGGCTACGGTGGTTGAGGTTCCGGTGCCGTCGGTGGTGGTGTTATCGACGACTTATTTACCCCATTTTGCGGCGCTAGACCGGGTTAATCGCTTGGTGGGAATGAGTGATACTCAGATTACTCAAACTCCTGCTGTCATAGAACGAGTGAAACAGCAAAAGATTCGCGATGTGAGCCGCAATCAGGTGGTTAATGTTGAGGCGATTTTGAGTCTTAATCCTGATATCGTGATGACTTTTGATGCGGGGGGGTCAAGTTCGGATACGGTGCTGATGTTGGAGAATGCGGGTTTACGGGTTGTGCTGAATTCGGAGTATTTGGAAATGTCTCCTCTGGGACGGTCGGAATGGCTGAAGTTTACGGCGTTGTTTCTCAATCAAGAGGGAAAAGCAAAAGAGGTGTTTGAGGAGATTCGTGCTGATTATCAGGAGTTGAGTCAACGGGTGGCGGCGGCGATTGCTGATGATACGTCTCGGCCAACGGTGTTTACGGGGTTTAGTTCAACGAATACTTGGTATGTTCCAGGTGCTAATAGTTATGCAGCCCAGTTTTTGCGGGATGCGGGGGCGGATTATCTCTGGGATGACCTGGACAGTCAATGGACGGTTCCTCTGGATTTTGAGGTGGTCTATCAGCGGGCAAGAGATGCAGATTTCTGGGTAAATGTCAATAGTAATTGGCGAACTCGGGCTGATGTGATTGAGGATGACCCACGCTATGGAAATTTTGCGGCTTGGCAGGGCGATCGCATCTATAATAATAGTAAACGAGTCAACGAATTTGGCGGCAATGACTATTGGGAAATGGGGATTCTCTACCCTAACCTAATTTTAGCCGATTTGATTCAGATTTTTCACCCAAATCTGCTCCCAGATGCAGAAAAAACCTATTATCAAAAGCTCGAATAGTCTTATGGTTCTCAAAATTGCTCAAATCACCGATACTCATCTCTTTGCTGACCGCAACACTGCGATGCGAGGTTTAGTGACGTGGGACTCCCTCGGGGATGTCGTCACAGAAGTCATAACCTGGAAGCCTGATGTTCTGCTGCTTACGGGAGATTTAACCCATCGGGGAGAACCCCAAGCCTATCAACATCTGATTGAACGAATTGCGCCTCTCAATTTGCCAACTTACTATATTCCCGGAAATCACGATGACGTCGATATCTTAAATCGGGAATTTAAAGACTCACCCTTTCTCGCGGATAAGGTTGTTCAAGGTCAAGGTTGGCAGGTTCTACTCCTGGACTCTACGTTAGAGACTGCGGAATCGGGAGAAGGCTATTTTAGTGAGGCTCAACTTCAGGCGTTAGAGCAATCCTTAACGGCTTGTTCTCAGCCGACGGTGGTGGTGTTACATCATCATCCTATTCCGATGGGACTTGATTGGCTCGATACTATTGGTTTGCAAAATTCTCAAGAATTTCTCAACTGTTTGACTGGCTTTCCTCAGGTGAAACTTGTCCTCTTTGGTCATGTCCATTTAGAGTTTGACCAAGAGCATCACGGCATTCATTTTTGTGGAACTCCTTCGACTTGTAAACAGGTGCTACGGGAGGGGGCGAGTGAGGAGGAAGCCTATCCGGGATTTCGGGGTTTAAGTTTGTTTGAGGATGGAACTTATCAGACTGAGGTGATTCGTTCTCATCCTGGTTAGGTGCTGTTTATTCTGGAGATAATACTGTTGTGAGCTTTGGACGACGAGTCGGAATTAGTTGGGGCGTTGTCCTTCTGTTTTTGCTCATTCTTTATGTCAGTTTGGCGGTGGGGTCGGTGGAGATTCCAGCGGGGGAAATGCTGCGAATTTTCTGGGGACAACCGCCTCAAGACCCCACTTGGGCCACCATTGTCATGACCTTTCGCCTCCCGAAAGCGGTGACGGCGATGGTGGCGGGGGTGGCGTTGTCGGTGTCGGGGTTGCAAATGCAGGTGCTGTTTGGGAATCCTCTGGCGGGGCCGTTTGTTTTGGGGATTAGTTCGGGAGCCAGTTTGGGGGTGGCTCTGGTGGTGTTGCTGGGCCAGGTTGGCCCCTGGAGTCGGGTGCTGGCGGCTAGTTTGGGTGCGGCGGTGGTGTTGGGATTGGTGATGCTGATGGCCCGGAGGGTTCGCAGTCGGGAACGGTTGCTGTTGTTGGGGTTGATGTTTGGCTATGGGGTGAACGCTCTGGTGACGATTTTGCTGCATTTTAGTTCTCGGGAGCGGATTCAAGCTTATTTGACTTGGACGTTTGGCAGTTTTGCGGGGATTCCTTGGCAACGGATGACGCTTTTTGTGGGAATGGTGCTGCTGGGGTTGCTGTTGGCGGCTGGGTTGGCGAAGTCTCTGAATTTGTTGCTGTTGGGGGATATGACGGCGATTGGGTTGGGGTTACGGCTGCAACGGGTGCAGTTGCTGACGCTGCTGAGTACGGCGATTTTGGCGGGAACGGTGACGGCGTTTTGTGGCCCAATTGCTTTTTTGGGGGTTGCAGTGCCTCATTTGGCTCGTTCTCTGTGGAATACGTCCAATGTGTTGCGGTTACTCCCGGCGGTGATGCTGTTGGGGGCGATGTTGGCGTTGTTGGCGGATTGGATGGCGCAGGTTCCAGGTCAGGATATTGTTTTGCCGTTGAATGCGGTGATGGCGATGATTGGCGCCCCGATTGTCACTCATGCGATTCTGCAACGGGGGACTAATCATTAATAATTTGCATAAGTCTTTCTCTGGGTAGAGTGAGATTCCTTTCTGGGGATAGATGGGTTTAGGAGCGGTTTTAATTAGGATCAAATTAGTTTAATTTTCTCTGAATGGTCATTGTTAAGGGTTCAGAGTGAGAACTATTGATGATAATTAGGTACGTTTTATGTTTAGACAAAACCAACTCATTCGAGTGGCTGTGGTGGGTGCGATCGCCGCCTCGTTGAGCCTCGGTGGACAGGCGGCGTTGGGTAACTCTGAGGGCGTATTTACGCCGCCAGACTATGAGCAACAGTCGATTCCTGACCACTTAAATACTGCCGAAGATTGGGAAATTGTCGGACGAGATGCGGCGGCGGTGGGAGATTATCATAATGCTATTTTTGCCTTTGATAAAGCGATTGAGTTGGCCCGAGGAAATAACCCCGAACTGCTTGAGTTACGGGGTTGGACTCAGTATTTATATCAAGATTATGATGCGGCGATCGCCGACTTAGCCACCGCCGTTGAACTCTATCGCCAACTCGAACGCCAAGAAGACTATCGCAATGCTCAACAAATGCGAGATTACGTCGTAACTCGCCAATCTCAGGCGCAATTATCGGCAAGTCCCAGGCATCTCCAGCGGTAATTTAATCCGAAATAGGCTGCCTCGACCGACTTCTGAAATCACCTCAATTTTACCCTGATGAGCATCGACAATTCGCTGGCACAGATGTAAGCCTAACCCACTTCCCGAGCGTTTGTGATGACCTTGACGAAAACGAGTAAAGAGACTGGCGCGATCGCTGGCACTAATTCCAATTCCTGTATCTTCAATCTCTAACATCAACCAGGGATTAGGAACCGGAGAGCGATAAAGTCGCAATTGAACCGTTCCCTTATCGGTAAACTTAATCGCATTGCCAATCAGATTCATAAAAACGCGATAGAGTTCGAGGCGATCGCCAACCACCTCACAACTATCGTCTTGAAACTCGCGGATAATCTCAATCTGCTTATCTTGAGCAATGGGGGTCAGTTCATCTAAAATCTCGTGCAGGGTTTCGCAGAGATTAAACGGCGCAAAGGTTAACTGTTTTCGTCCTGCCTCATAGCGATAGACTTCTAAGAGTAAATTTACCATATCCAGCAAATTATTATTGCTGCGAATCATGGTGGCGATCGCCTCATCCATGGACTCAGAAATCTCCCCAAACGCCTGAGATTGCATCAAATTCAGCATTCGATCTGCGGCCACCAAAGGGGTTCGTAAATCATGAGTCAGGCGAGAGACAAAATCCTCTCGTTCTCGGGCCATGCGATCGCGTTCATCAATGGTATGCTTTAACCGCAGCAGCGATCGCACCCGTGCCTGTAACTCCTCCATTTCCACCGGCTTACGGATAAAATCATCCGCTCCCACATCCAACCCTTTCACCACACTCGATGCTTCATGAGCGGTAATCAACAAAATGGGAATATAAGGAAAATGTGGGTTAGTTCGCACCCGACGCGTCACCTCATACCCATCCAAATTTGGCATCATAACATCGAGAAGAATCAAATCCGGCGGATTCGCCTCAATCTCATCCAGGGCCGCAAAACCATCCTCAGCTAACTCAATCAGATATCCTTCATCTTCGAGAATCGCTTGTACGAGAAACAAATTATCAGGAGAATCATCAACAGCGAGGATTCGATCAATCTTAGGTTCCGGTGTTAGCATTCGTAAACTAATATCTATTAAATGGAGTCTAAATGAAATCAGACTAATTAGATCAGCACAAGAGAGTTATCGGTTTTTTTTTTGATAGGGAAATCTGGACTCTCGCGACTCACGAAGACCCGAATCTAGCACAGAACGAGGTAATTCAACCCGGAAGGTTGATCCCTGTCCCTGAATACTCTCTACATGAATTGTTCCCTTCATCATTTTCACGAGAGAATCAACAATTGCCAAGCCTAAGCCAACTCCGTTATAATTACGGGCCAAAGAATTATCCAACTGTTCAAAAGCAGCAAAAATTCGCTTCAGATGTTCCGGGGGGATACCGATTCCTGTATCCGAGACTGCAATGGCGAGGCGATCAGGAGTCACTTCCCAAATTTGGACCGAAATATCCCCATCTTCCGTAAACTTTAAGGCATTGGCTAACAAATTTGAGACCACCCGGCGAACTCCCTGATGGTCTTGCAAAACCCGAGGATTCTCGACATTAGCATCAATCCAGAGTGCTAACCCTTTCTGTTCACAGAGCCAACGAGCATTTCCGGCAATCGACGTGACTAACTGCACTAAATTGAATGCTTTGGGACGAAGCTCCGAGGCTCCCGCTTCTAATTTAGACCGCTCAATGATATCATTAATAACAGACAAAAGTTGCTTGCCGTTATTAAAAATACATTGTAACGTTTGCACTTGAACCGGCGTCAAAGAACTATTTTTTTTGCGTAATAGCAGTTGAGAAAACCCGATAATGACATTCAACGGTGTTCGTAACTCATGAGAGACCGTTGAGAGAAAGGCCGACTTCATCCGAGAAGCCTCTAAAATAGTTAGATGTTGACGGCGAATCTGCTCTCGTTGTCGTTTCAATTCCTGATGTTGAGCTGCAATGAGACGATTCTGCTCACTGATGCGGGTCTCTAATTGTTGGCGATCGTCACCCCCATAAGAAATATCGCAGTCTTCCTCAAGATCTCCTCCCTGATTGAACCGCCGGCGGCCAACACGACAAAACAGAACCCGCCAGATCATAGCCAGTCCCTCAGAGGTAAAATAATGACGATTGATCACCTCATCGGCCCCAGCTGCCAACTCACCGGCTTCTAACTCAGGATTATACCCTGTAACCACAATCGGCGTCTGAGGAAAATCTTGTCGTAATGCCGCCATCACGGCTTTGAGATTGAGGCGATCGCCATCCAAGAGGATTCCAGCAACAGTTCCGCCTCCCCGGCTTCCGTCTCCCGTAGGGTACTGCTGACAAAAACGAAGTGTGGGGCCGAGATCGTCCTCCTGGGGGGCTGCAAAGGCCTGTAAGGCCGCTTTAGCATTAATATCCGTCTCGGTATCAAAGCCGATCACAAGAATTGGGACTGGTCCATTTGTCATGGGTCGTGGCAACAAAATATCTAGGGATGATATCGTTCAAAGCTCAATAAGGGGTATAATACAAAGTTATAAATTTTTAGGCAGTTTGTCCTCTATCCTGAGTAAGAGGTTCAGCAACTCAGATAGAGGTCTGTCCCCTTCCTAACGATTTAATCACCGAAAAACTGTTTTGATTTTGCCAGAGGAGATTCTGCCTCGCAAGTGCGTTTTCTCTCGATTTGCCCCTAAACTTGACCCCAGTTTAACCCGATTTCCCCTGATGGATTAGGGTCTGCCCCATTCTCTTAACCGGTATAAATTTCGCAAAATCCTTTAATAGATAGTATGATTCGCACCGTATTGATCGAAGACCACGAACTCACTCGCGTTGGCATCCGAGCGGCCCTCGAGCAAACTGGCGTTATTGATATTGTCGGAGAAGCCGCCACAGGTCAAGAAGGATTAGCCGTGCTTGAGGAGACCCAACCCGATGTAGCGATTCTCGACATTGGCTTACCGGATCTCGACGGGATCGAACTGTTACAACAGTTTCGTCAGTCCAGCGAAAGTACCAAACACCACGTCAAAGTCTTAATTTTGACCATGCACGACAATGAAGACGCCGTTTTGGCCGCCTTCGCCGCCGGTGCAGACTCCTACAGCATGAAAGATGCCAGTTTGGATCGTCTCCTCGAAGCCATCCAAGTCACCCATGAAGGGAATACCTGGATCGATCCCAACATCGCCCAAATTGTCCTGCGTCAAGCTCGCAAATCCCAATCAGCGGCCTCGTCAGGTCAAACCCTAGCCTCGGAGGCTTCCAAGTCCTTGGCCACAACTGTGATCGACGATGTCGAGACGGCTGAGGAATGTGATGACTCTCGCCACATCGAAGGGGTTGACTCAGAAGTGCAGCAGTTGATGGAATCAGACCCCCTCACTAAACGAGAGTTAGAAATTCTTGAGTTAATCGTCGGTGGCTGCAACAACGCCCAAATCGCCGAAAAACTCTATATTACCGTCGGAACCGTGAAAACCCATGTCCGCAGCATCCTCAATAAGCTCTGCGTAGATGATCGCACCCAGGCGGCTGTTCGGGCCTTGCGATCGGGGTTAGTCAACTAATCTGAGTCCCTCCAGCGGGGTTGACCGGGCCTTAACTGCAACTCCCACATCCCCGACTGGGGGTCTTCCACCGTCAGGCGACCACTCCAGAGGGGCTGATTCACATAGGGACTTTCTAAAACCGGGTTATCCGTCAAGGATTGTTGCTGTCCATTAATACGCCCGAGTCCCAGCCTTAAACTGGGGTCAGCCATGAGTTCGAGGCGATCGCCCTCAACACTGGTATACATCAACCGTCCTTCAGTCTCTAAGGTCTCATCATTGACCTGCGTCTGGGCTAACGCCGCCTCCACCTCGTCCAACGTCTCATACTCTGAGCGAGCCAGAACTTCCGTAATCCAAGCCGTCTGCTCTCCCTGAGCGACCAACGCCAAATGCTCCTCAGCCTCCTCTAGGGGCACCTCCAAGCGAATTTCATCCCCCCAGGCCCAAGCACAAAGCCAGACTCCCTCAATCTCCCAAACATACCAGGGGCCAATCCGCTGCGGTTCCCCATAGTCTTTGGGGATCACCAAATGAGACCGTCCCGGAACCCCCGCCGCCTCATCCTCTGAGGTGAGTCGCAACTGATAGAGGCTGGCTCCTTTTTCCTGAAGATAGCGATCGCCGGGACTGCGTCCTGTCGCCAATGGGCTATGATAGGTTCCCCCCAAACTAATCACCGCATTCTCTCGACCTTGGCGATCGCGCACCACTAACTTATAGGTTGCATATTGAGCGTTAATCGTCCCCTGCACCTGATAACTGCGTCCAGGAGCTTGCAGGGTTCCCAAACTATAGTCAGGGGTGACATAAAAGGTTTCCCAAAATTGATTGTCCTGATGATATCCGTAATAACTCGGATGACTAGCCCGCAATTGAAAAGGAAGGGGAAGGGTTTTCTGAGCCAGCGATCGCAACTGGGCCGGAGGGCGATAGCCACTGGTAGCCGCCAAAACCGCAAGACGCTGGCCCTCGCGACCCATCTGCGCCACAATGCGCTCAATCTCCTGGGGATCATCACTTCCCCACCAAATCCAAGCCAACGCCGTCAAACCACTGTTCCAAGTTTGGCGATCGAAACCACGACTTTCCGCCCCCCCAGCGGTTCCCCAACTCAGCCGTAGAGCCATCTGAGTCGACAACCAATCCAACACCGCCCGAGCTAACTGTCGCCGTTCCGGGGTTTGCGCAAAGTCATAGAGATTCAGCAAAGCCCCGATGCTATAGCCATAGTAAATTGACGAGTGAAATTCCCCTTGGCCAATGGTGACATATTTCGCCAGTTCCGCTCGCAGCCAGGCTTCATGGGTGGCCAGAAAATGAGGATTGGCCACCGGGAAACCACTGGCATCCATCATGGCCAAACCGGACATATACTGTTGCCAGAGATGATTTTCCGTACCGCCTTCGCCCCATTCAAAGATGCGAGGCGGTTGCAACATACTGCGATAGGCCTGACGAACCGGCTCCGGTAACGACTCTTGAAACAGGAAAAAGATCCGCACATCATAGAGACTGCGGAAATGATAGAGATCCCGTTTATCCTCCTCCACACTCAACCAAACCGACCAAATCGGCCCCTGGTCTTCCTCGGGGGTGAGGCTGAGTTGAGCCAACATCGGCGGTAGGAGATATTTGTGAGGATCATAGATATCTCGGGAACGCCACCACTGATCGAGTTCCTCAAGATCCGTATCAGCCAAGGCCTCCCGCACCGCCAAACTCCGCGCCGCCACCCCGCGCTCGATCGCCTCATTGGTACGGCGCTCCTCCGTCAGAACCATCTCCGCTGTCGCCACTGGGGAGGGGGGACGGAGCATCTCACAACTGCTTAAACCTGGCAGAAGTAAGAGGAACGTGAGAGGAAGCCAACGATGATCCACGGCTGAAGCTGATAGGAAGATATCTCTACTGTCCACGCTTCCCGGCATCCCTGTCAACAACAACCGGGACAATACCCATCATGGTTAATTTAATTTGATCGGGCCAGTGAACTCTCTAGTCCACCGTCCAGGGGAGATCTTCTTCGCGGTCCGGGGAACCATTGAGCAGCTCATGTTTGCGACGAGCATAAACCTGCTCAAATGGCTCAACCGGTTGCGCAAAGACCCCCGCTGAACGTCGTCCCTGCTGTTCAGGCTTGATGACCCGCTCAATCAGAAAGTCAATGGTTTGTTGCTTAATCCAACCGCGATCGACAATCACTTCGGAAAATTTCTTGCCCGTCACCTGTTGATCATAGGCCGCAACCTGGATCTGAGCCGGTGTAATCAGTCCGGCTTCGAGGAGATAGGCTCCGAGTCGTTTGCGTCCTAATCTCGATGTGGGTAAGTGGGTTTGGGTTGCGCTACTGGTTGAGTTATACATTATTAAATCCGATGCTCTCCGTAATGTCTGAACTAATGTCTGAACTAATGTCTGAACTGTGGCAACACGGCCGCCACAAAGCATCTTATCCACCCGATGTGAGAGTCATTGGCCGATTGGGCCATCGGCTAATGCTCTCTAGAACCCTGATTGCAACGACCCATCCGATACCTAAAGCCCATGGCTCGAACAGGATTCGGTCCGTTGGTTTTATATCTTTACCAACACCGTAGGACGATTATAACCAATCTTGCGATTTTTTTGCGTATATCCACGCAAAAAATAACGTTAAATTTCTTAACGTCAAGACTTGCCCCTGAATAGACCGTGAATATACAGTGATTGAGGGTTACAGATCGGTTCGTTATTTGAGCGCAAACCCCGCGATCGCCTGTTGCTGCCGAGCATAGGTGGTCAGTGGCTGGCGATCGCCCCCCAAATCCAGATAAGCCGTCAGAAAACTGGCGATCGCCTCAACCATAATTTGTCGTAAGGGAGACTGGGCAACGACCGCCGGTTCATCGAGATGAGTCATACTGGCAATCGCCTCAAAGGGATGGGCGATGGTAAAGTGATTTGCTCCCTTGAGCAGTAGCAGATAACTATCGTTTCGTCCTCCGGCGATCGCCTCCTCAAACGTACGCACGATGGGGGTTACGGGTTCATCCCACACAACTCCATATTGCTGGCCACCCTGGCCAATCACCCCATCTTGAGTTCCTCCCATCAACAAGAGGGGGAGGCGATCGGGTAGAGGTAAAATCGTCCCAGGAGCATAGCCTAACTGCTGCACAGCCGCCGTATGGCTTCCATAGCTAAACGCCCCTTTCACCTGGGGGAAAAACTCGGGACTAGCACTTTCGATGGCTACCCGTCCCCCTGCTGAATGGCCACCTAAAACGATGCGATCGAGATCCAGATGTCCCGCCAAAACACTGTTCTCCTCTAAGCGCTCTAACTCAAGCAAGAGTGCCGGCACAGCCGCCGCCGTCGCCTGCGTTCCATAGACATCAGGCCTCAACGCCTCCAACCTGACTCCAGGCGTTAACCCCACCAATCCCGGTAAATTTTCCCCCACCCAAGAAAACATCACCACCACTAAGCCCAGTTCAACCAACTCCATCGCCAACCAACGATACAGACAGGGATCGCAATTAACCCCATTCAAAAACAAAACCACTGGCAAGCGACATCTATCCAGGGGTTCCCTCAGATTTTGAGATGGCCCCGAAGATTTCTGTGACAGCTCAGCCGGATAAAATACCTGTAAATGCAACGTGTCATAGGGAGCCGTCGCATCAGTAACCCGTGCTGCTCGAAAAAGAAGACGAACCGGACTGCTCTGTGGAGACATAACCTAAACCCAACTGTGAGTTACCAACACTGAAGCCAAGACACATTCACCCAAAATTCAACCTTTTCCGCCTGTATTTTTAACATCAATCACCTTACGCAGCAAGTCATACCAGAACGATGATCCCATGGAAATGGCAATACCACTAATGAACCAACCCAGAAGCCGCTTTAGATAGAGGAGAGGGTTGCCCATACGCCAAGTTGTACCCGGAATGGTCACCGATGACTCGGGAGGAATTTGTTGGCGACGAATCTCCTCATTCCAGCCAATGGGAAGCGAGATATCATTGAGTTGGTCGCGTACATTGCGTTTCACCTCCCCCATATCTTGAGTTTGGCTCACCTCCCGTTGAGCATAGCTGCTGACGGTTTCTCGCAAGACTGCATTTTGCGACAAGCTATCAATCATAAATAGGGTATCTGAATTAGTGGCGATCGCCAGAATAAAACCAATTAAAATCGCAATTCCGCGAGAATTGCGACGATAAACTCCACTCGCCCGCGTCATGGACTTATCAAACCAGTCTTCTAGCTGAGTTTGTAAATCCCGCATCTCCTCTTCGATGCTCTCTTTGCGCGTCTCTATTTTTTCGGTTAGAGCTTTTAAGCTATTTTGTAAGGATTCCGGCAAATCCGGCAAGGTATCAATAATACGTTTAAAACCTTGATAGGTTGGACTATTTTTATCCTGAAATGCCTGTTCTAGCTGCTGATAAATTTTTGGCTTGTCACGAACTAACTCAATTAGCTCATTTAACGTCGGTCGTAACGTTTCCAAGACCCTCGGTTTTTCCGTTGGGTTGTAGTAACGGTCTTTTTGGAATTCCAACTCATAGATAAAAAACTGTTTAATGGACTCGGGTTCATCAATAAACCTTTCACAATAACCAATATAGCCATTTAACGTATTTTCCATTCGATCAATTGTTGCCAGAAGTGTGATTCCTCCATCGCCAAACTCCTGACGGGTTCGATTCCAATCTCGCGTCATGTCTCTTAACCGTTCCGTCGCCAGCCGCTGCGACTCGGGCTTGCGCAAATATTTCCCAGTTTTGAGTAGGGCCGAAACTTGCCGTTTCTGAAATTTCTCAAGTCGAGAAACCGTCACTAAACGTCCAATTTCCGAAATATGAAATGTTTCAAGAATCGTTGAGGCAAACGTCTCAGCTGGAATATGAGAGGGCGCACTAGTTTGATTAGCAAATGGATTTCTTAGGCTCTCTTGGGGCTTGCCTATAAGCCGATTTCCAAAATTTAAGATCGCCGACAAAATACGATATACACCATCAATACCAGTATTAATGATTTTGCGGTTTAATTTAGAAAAACTCCCTTTCGCTTCCTGATTTAATGTCCGAATTAAAGGATGTGAATACAGACGTTCTGTTAAGACCTGAACATCTTGCTCTCGCTGCTGAAGTTCAGGATCGTTTCCCCTCTTTCCACCTCCCTCTAACAAGACACGAATCGACGTTCGTAAATGTTCCGCTCGCCACTGCAACAGTGTCGTCATGAGTTCATGAATTTCAGACGAAAGTAAACTCAACGTCAGATAGATAAAGATAATGCCAATTGCAATATCTAAAACTAGAGGTAGATTCATGACAAACTCCTAACAACAGGCAAAGTAGTATTAGACAAGAGTATTAGACCAGTCCAAGCTCCTCAACGATCGCGGGCAATAGTCGAGAGCTTGACTAGAATCAAGGATGGAGCGATCGCCGCGATGATTGACAAACCTTAGTCGCTCAGTTCAGTCTAAAGGAAAGTTCGGCGATCGCAGCCGCCTCGTCACAAAATGTTGTTCGTCCCATATGATGCAGTCGTCTGTCTTTGCCGAGATACAACGGAAGTTCCTATCAAGCCGTAGCCCTTACCGTGACCTAGCTTGGAGTCTTCTCCTTTGGGGGGTCGCCCTAATCCTACTGACTAGCGGCCTCGAGCAGCTCCCCCTGCGAGATTGGGACGAAGGAACCGTCGCCCAAGTCGCCCGAGAAATTTGGCAACATCCCGATGCCTGGTTGCATCCAACCCTGCACGGTCAACCCTACCTCAACAAACCCCCCCTACTCCATAATCTCATCGCCCTGAGTTACCACAGCTTCGGCAGCGCCGATGAAGGCGCCGCCCGTCTTCCCGGAGCCATACTCACAGCCACCTCAGTTCCCTTACTCTATTACCTCGGCCGAGAACTGTGGCCCCATCGCGCCGCCGCCATCTGGGCCAGCATCGTCTATCTCACCTGGCTGCCGGTGGTGCGTTATGGACGTCTAGCCATGTTAGACGGAACCGTCCTCTGTTTCTGGCTCCTCTGGATGCTCTGCCTACTGCGGACGCGCCGTAATCTCAGCTATGCCCTAGGCGTGGGGATTGCCTTGGGCCTCGTCGGACTGACCAAAGGGATCATGCTGGCCGTACTCTTCGGGGCCATTTCCCTAGGGTTTGTCCTCTGGGATACACCGCGTTTGTTAACTCACCCCTGGTTTTGGCTCGGGATCACCCTAGGAGCTGTTCCTCTGGGGGCCTGGTATCTGGCCCAATGGACCTATTACGGTCAGGACTTTCTCATCGAAAATTTACTCAATCAATCGGCTCATCGGGTTTGGCAAGCCGTAGAAAACAATAGTGGCCCCCCCTGGTATTACCTCCTTGAACTCCTCAAATACGGATTTCCGGCTCTCATCTTTGTCCCGGCGGCCTTAAAACGAGTCTGGCAAGAGCAGAATTTGAGCTGGGCGCGATTGTTGCTCGTTTGGGGCGGTGGCTATTTAGCAGCCATTTCCCTGATGGGAACCAAACTCCCCTGGTATAGCTTGCCCCTGTATCCCGCCTTAGCCCTGGCCGTGGGGGTGATCTTGGCCGACATTTGGCAGCAATTCCAACAGCAAGGACACCCCAGCCGCGACCCACGTCCGCGCTATCCTCAATGGTGGCTCTGGGGCTTTATCGTCATGGCCCTCATTGCCTGGGTTGGCGCAGCCATCCGGGCCACATCTGTAATGGAATCGGGAGTTCTCGACCCTGAGAGAGTTCATTTGACCGTCACGCTCCTCGCCGCCGCCATGACCTTCACCATGACCGCCAGCCTCATCGCTCAACGAAACCCGATGATGCCAATTGTGCTGTTCTGGGGTTGGTTGATTAGCCTGCTGTTGTTTGTCAACTCATTTGACTGGCTTTGGGAACTCAACGAAGACTATCCGGTGAAACCTGTGGCGACGATGATTCGGGAAAAGACTCAGGGACAGCCAATTTATACCTCTCATCCCTACGATCGCCCCTCCTTAAATTTCTACGCCAACCGCCCCATTATCAGTGCTGACCCTCACCAACTCTATCAAAAATGGCACGGCAACGAACCGATTTGTTTACTACTCGACTATGACAGCTTTGACCAGCTCGACTTAGACCCAGAGGCCATTGTCGAATTTCCGCCAGATTGGCTGTTACTCTGTCATGCTGGCCAGGGGACTATTGGGACTCCCACTCGTTCTCAAGAGTGGGGGCTTCCTCCCAGTTGAGGGGGTCATGTTCAGACTCTGACGCCTTTAACGACACCACCGTTAGACTCAAGGCGATCGCCGCGAGTACGACAATCCATTTCAACCCCCCAGCATCTCGAAGCAGTCGCGAGAGCGGGCGACTTTTGCGGCGTAAGACTTCCCCCGTGTTCAGACTCAGCAGGGGGACCTGTCCAGATAGGGGATCTCGAACATAATGCCCGCTCCAAGAGACCACCAGATGGGTTTGACATGAAGGACAGGTATACAGTCCATTCAGAAGCTTTCCAGCGGGAACCCGATTACGATGATGACAAATCGGGCAAGTCAGGGAGTGGGTGTCAGATAGGGGGGCGCTCATAACCGAGTTGACGTCGATAGAGGTTAAATTGAGGTTGAATTGAGGGGGCCACAGATCAAGCCGAGGGATGTCTCCATCATGGTTAACTCAGCTGTCAGGGGCTACTTCTTAATGTAATACGATTTTTTGGCCAGAGGTCAGCGATCGCCCCCAAGGCAATCCCGGTTTATATGCCATAAAAACCAAGATAGAGTGGGAATTATGGCAATTCTGCTCAAGTTGAGACTTCGCAAAACTTAAACAAAAGTTCCACTTTTACCTTGGCTTGACCTCAATTTTCCCTAGATTTCCCCCACTGGAGTGGCGCTCCCCGCTCCGGGATCTGGCTTGATTCGCGAGTGATCTCCAACGGTTTGGCAATGGTTATGGGCAAATCTTCTTCCCTAAAATCTCTCAGTCGCCCCGCTCAGGTTCAACAGGGGGTCGAGGAACTGCGTCAATGGCTGTGCGATCGCCTACAACTCGGCTGGGCCAATCCTCCTAGCTACCAGGACTGGCAGCGAATTACCGCTCATATGATTGACGCTCAAGCGCCCGGACTGGCCCGACGAGCGCGATCGCTGGCCCAATTGGCCAGCGACGGCTTCCCAGCCAAGTTTTTCGAGGAACTCGGGGAACTCTGGCTCTTACTTGAAGGCTATCAGCAGCGCCAATCCCTGTCAGAGTCGTTACGCAACGAAGTGCGATCGCAACTGGGGTGGACCCAGAGAAAAGCCGACCTTCAGCAACGTCCCGGACAATGGGATCACTGGGTCGTCCTGGGCCAAGTTCGAGGCCAAGAAACCACCGGCGCCACCACCCTGAAACTGCAACGCACCTGGCTCTGGGGATTGCAGCAGCAACGCTTCGCACTCCTGCTCGACTATGTACACCATCGCCAATCCCTCCCCAGTGACTTCTCCCCAGGTAGGACTTGGGCCGCTGAACTGGTGTTCTATGATGCCGCGTTACCCCAACGAGCCATCCTCAAACATCCCCAGACCATTGCCACACCCCTGTTTCACCTACCGGGGTATCCTGACATCGAACAGGGACTCAACGCCTATGCTGAAGCGTTGGCCCAGAATCCCTGGTGCGATCGCATCCCCCTCAGCCTCAGCCAAATCCTGCCCCTCAACGCCGGAACCCAACTACGAGACAGCAGCGGTCAATCTCTACCCATCTCCCCTGACTTTCAGCAAGGCTGGCAACTGATGGCCCTCAGTGGCGGCCAGCCCCTAACCTTATTTGGAGAGTGGGATGGTTGTTCGTATTTGCCCTTGGCTGAACTTTCCTCAGAACGCTGGGTCAGTTTCACCCCATCTTTGACCAGCCCGGCTCCCACTTAAAAGAACTAGGTGTAACTTCACTATTTTTCGGTATATTAAAGCTTGAGCAGAGGGGGGCTTCTTGAAGCATCCGTTGATTTTCCTTACCCAAAACCTGATACCATTTTTCAAAATTCATGCCATAGATGGCCGTAGGGGCGAACCGCAAGTGGCGCGCCCTCTCCCAGTGTTGATGTATAGCAAACATATCGAAAAT
>LJZT01000020.1 GCA_001314905.1 Phormidium sp. OSCR | reverse complement strand
TCTCAACCTTTGGCCACTGCTAGTCCCAGTCAAGCGCCCCTTACAGGTACTGGTTTACCTAAATCCTACGTCATTTAGCAAACCCCTACAAGATAAGCCTGGGAGGGGTTAGGGGGGGTTTATGCCTGTTGCCTGTTGCCTGTTGCCTTCTTTTCCCCCGATTTTTGTCCTGCTTAGATCAACTCTTGCCATAGAAGACTCTCCTTCCAACGCTATCTGTATAATGGCTCCAGTTCCCTAACCGGAGTAGCCAAACCAACCATGTACAGCATGAACGACGGCATGACCGTCGCCAAACGCGCCAGCCGGGATATCGAAGCCTGGCTCAATCAGATTCCCGAAACCCTTGGCGTGGAGAACGTCGAAGATGACCCCGAGTATCAAAAAATGGATGTCGACTTGCTCTGGCATCTCGAAGGGGCCTGTCTGAAAGTGGAAATCAAGGGCGATCGCTACCACAAAACCGGTAACTTCTTCTTTGAAACTCACAGCAACCACGAACGAGGAACCCCCGGCTGTTTCCTCTACACAGAAGCGGACTGGCTTTTCTACTACTTCGTCACCCCCCGCACCCTCTATCAACTGCCCATGCCCGAAACCCGTGACTGGTTCCTCAAACACCGGCAGCAATTCCGGGAACGCTCCACCCGAACCCCCGTCGGCAGTGGGTTCTACACCACCGTCGGCCGTCTAGTTCCCATCGCCCAAGTCCTCGATGAGGTTCCCCGAGTCGTCCGCGTGCAATTTGGGACCTAAGCCCATCCTCTCAATCACCTCAACCTTGTACTGCAATCATGTTTAATCTCTCCTATTTCCCAACTCCAATTCTCCGTCAAGCCGACCTCTTCACCTCAATCGACTCCTTGCTGCGTCGTGTCCTGATTTTACTGATTTCGGCCTATCAACAGTATCTCTCGCCCCATAAAGGCTATTCTTGCGCCCATCGCCTTCTCCATGGGGGGGAGTCCTGTTCCTGCCATGTCAAAAACGCCCTGACTGAAACTGACCTCCTCACGGCGATCGCCCAGTCCAAACAACGCTTTGCCGCCTGTGCCGACGCCGCCGCAACCCTAGCCGCTCGCGCCAATTCCGAGGATGATCCCTCCTCCTCAGCACCAACCCACTATCCCCGCCGGACGTTTATCTACTATAGTTTAGTGGGCTTCACCCTGCCCTTTTTTGTCCGCCGTAATCACGGACAATGTTGCGCCAGTCTAGGACACTTCCTCTTCCGAGAGAACCAACGCCGCCAACGGGAAGACCAACAACGGCGCTATTATCAAGACCGGCAAAGACAATGGGAAGAAGAACACCGACGACGCAATCAACCCTTCTAATCCCAGTTTGCAAGCCCTAAGTCGTCCAAGGTAAGGGCGAAAAATCACCCTTACCTTGGACTCATCCCTAAGCAGACTGCAATCTTCCCCTAGGAGAGATAGGAGAGAGGTTTTTGAGTCCCAGGACTCCTATAAGCGTCTTCATGGAGAATAGGGGATTCGAACCCCTGACCTCTGCGGTGCGATCGCAGCGCTCTACCAGCTGAGCTAATTCCCCCAATCGTAGTTACAGAAATTAGCACGATATGGGTCAAATGTCAAGACCTCAGAGACTCACCGCTGGCGTCGGGTTAAACGCCGCCTGAACCCGGTCCAACTCCAACTCCCCCAACGTATCCACCACCCAATCCACTCGCCGCTGCAACATATGCACCGGATAAGTATTCGCCACCCCCAGCACCTGCATTCCGGCCCGTCGCGCCGCCTCAATCCCGGCAGGACTGTCTTCAATCGCCAAACACTCCTCGGGCGTTAACTCCAACTGAGGATTTTGGGCATTTAACTGCTGTACCGCCAACAAATAGCCCTCGGGGTCGGGTTTACTCGATGTTACATCATCACCAGTCACCAAAACCGGAAACTGAGAGAACAATTCAATCTGTCGTAACACCGGCTCAACTTCTTGCCGTAACGCCCCACTCACCAGGGCTAAATGCAAATTTTCCAGCCGTAACTTTAAAATAAAATCCACTAAATCTGGATAAATTGGCAACTCAGCCAAAGCCTCAATCGCTTGGCGATAGCCTTGGGATTTCTTCTCCATTAGCCCCTGCAACGACTCCGGCGTTAACACCCGTCCCTGACGCTCCCATAACGCCTGTAAACCGGCGCGATCGCTGCGCCCCAAACAAACCTCTTGAATCTCACTTTTATCCGGTCGTAAATTCTCCGACAATAACAATTGGGCAATCAACTCCAAATGAATTGCCTCATCATTAATAATGATGCCATTAAAATCAAAAATAACCGCTTTTAATACCATAGTTACCATTGCTATAGGTTAAAACCGGGGGAGGGCGAACGGTGTTCGCCCCTACAGCTATCTGTGGACAGACCCCCCAAGATTAAGCAAACACCATGTCTCCCTCTAGGGGGAACTCATCCCGAATCCAGTCCTGGCCCGGTTGTGGCTTCACCCCTCGGGTGACTTGATGAATCCACCAATGAATCCGTGTTTCTACGGTAGCGAATCCCGCCTCTTGCATCCAGTCCGCCACATCTCCCTGGGCATACTCAGCAATATAAGGTTCCTCAAACACCTCCATCAACCAGGGCGTTTGCCGTAAACTCTCCTGACTCCCATCCAGGACAATCACCTCACCTCCCGCCCGCAACAGGCGGAAACATTCCCGTAGAATCGCCTGACTGACCGCTGGCGGCGTTTCGTGGAACAGCAACGACAGAGAAATCAGATCAAAACTGCTGTCCTCAAACCCCGTCTCCTCCGCTTTACCATGTCGCCAGTCCAGCTTGAGACCCTCAGCCGTCGCCTTATGCTGGGCCATCACCAACATATAGGGCGATAAATCCAAACCAACGACCTGGGCCTGAGGAAAAGTGCGTTTTAACACTAACGTCGTTGACCCTGTTCCGCAGCCTAAATCGAGAATCCGCCGAGGTTGCGATCGCACCGCCTCAATCACCCCTTCCCGGACCCAGTCCTCATTGGGCGGCAACACATAGCGAGTAATCGGATCATAAGACACCGCCGCCCCCGGAGTGAGATACCCGCCTTCAACCCCATGAAAATTCTGAGAGCGATAATACTCAGGATAGACCAGTCCCGGCGTGGCCAGGCGATCGCCCTCCATCTGCCAATCAATCCGTTCAAACTGGCGATTCATCGCCTCCCGGTCCAACAGCGGGTCTAACACCGACCCCAAAAAGCGATCCCAAAGCGTCGTCGGTTTCGTTGTTTGTTCAGAAGTCTGTTCAGAAGCCATAGCCAAAATTCCCCGACCATCAACATCTCCTAAGATAGTCCAAAGATAGTCCAACCGAGCCAGTCCGGGGCAACCAATAGGCGATCGCCCACCCCGGCCCTGACCCGACTATGGCAAAATGAACCCAGGGTTTACCGATCGCACCATTTCCATGACCAAATTCATCTTCATCACCGGCGGCGTCGTCTCCAGCATTGGCAAAGGCATTGTCGCCGCCAGCTTAGGGCGTTTACTCAAGTCCCGAAACTACTCCGTCTCCATCCTCAAACTCGACCCCTATATCAACGTCGATCCCGGAACCATGAGTCCCTTCCAACATGGCGAAGTGTTCGTCACCCAAGACGGGGCCGAAACCGATCTCGACCTGGGCCATTACGAACGCTTCACCGACACCTCCATGTCCCGCCTCAACAGCGTCACCACCGGGTCGATTTACCAATCCGTCATCAACAAAGAACGACGGGGCGACTACGAAGGAGGAACCGTCCAAGTCATCCCCCACATCACCGGCGAAATTCGCTCTCGCATCCGTCGCGTCGCCCGCAACACCAACCCCGATATTGTCATCGCCGAAATTGGCGGAACCGTCGGCGACATCGAATCCCTGCCCTTCCTCGAAGCCATCCGGCAATTTCGTAAAGACGTCGGCCGAGAGAACCTCATGTACGTCCATGTCACCCTCATGCCTTGGCTGCGGGCCGCCGGAGAAATGAAAACCAAACCGACCCAGCATTCCGTCAAAGAACTGCGATCGATTGGGATTCAACCCGATATGCTCGTCTGTCGCTGCGAACGTCCCCTAACCGAAGGACTCAAAGAAAAACTCTCCGAATTTTGCGACGTTCCCGTCAATCGAGTCATTACCGCCCCCGACGCCGGCAGCATCTACGAAGTGCCGCTCGTCCTCGAACAAGAAGGTCTCGCCCAGTCCGTCCTCGACTGTCTGCACCTGGAACAACGAGATCCCGACCTCGACGGCTGGCGAACCCTGATCGATCGCATGAAGAACCCCCAACAGCAACTCGAAATCGCCATCGTCGGCAAATACATCCAACTCTCCGACGCCTATCTCTCCGTCGTCGAAGCCCTCACCCACGCCACCGTCCAATGTGGCAGTCAACTCAAACTGCGTTGGGTCAACTCCGAAGACTTAGAACAATTCCCCGACGGCGACCAACTCAAAGGAGTCGCCGGAATCGTCGTCCCCGGAGGCTTCGGCAGTCGCGGCGTTGACGGCAAAATCAACGCCATTCGCTATGCCCGAGAACAGCAAATTCCCTTCCTCGGTCTCTGTCTGGGGATGCAATGTGCCGTCATTGAATGGGCACGTCATGTGGCCCATCTCGACGATGCCAACAGTTCTGAATTTGACCGCCACACCACCAACGCCGTCATTAGCCTACTTCCCGAACAAGAAGATGTGGTGGACTTGGGAGGAACCATGCGTCTGGGCCTCTATCCCTGCCGCTTAACCGAAGGAACCCGCACCTTTGCCAGCTACAACCAAGAAGTGGTTTACGAACGGCATCGCCACCGCTACGAGTTCAACAACGCCTATCGCAGTTTATTCCTCGAAACCGGCTATGCCATCAGCGGAACCTCCCCCGATGGCCGCCTCGTAGAAATCATCGAGATGCCCCATCATCCCTTCTTCGTCGCCACCCAATTCCACCCCGAGTTTGAATCTCGTCCCAACCATCCCCATCCCCTCATCGAAGGATTTGTGCGGGCGGCCTTGGGACTGGCCGCATCCCCCATAGCGTCCTCCCAAGCGTCCTCCCAAGCGTCCTCCCAAGCGTCCTCCCAAGCGAATGTCCAAGACGAAACCCTAGAGTCAGCCGCCCAAGTGTTATAACCTCAAAGGAGATCGGGGAAACCCTGGTTACGGGAGGCGTTGCGCGTGGCGTACTGGATCAAAATTCACGAACAAGGGGGAAAACACATTCATCTGATCGATCTCGACCGAGTCAGTAGCTTCTCGCTTTACAAAGGGACTCGGTTAACGGTCTATTGGCATCTGAGTGAACAACCGTTGGTCTTAACGGTCCAAAGTGACCCTGTCGCCTATCAGCAAGTCCTCGACTATGTTGAGAAAACCACCGGCTATTCCCTAGAGTCCCCCCTAGATGGTTAAATCATGACCCTGACTCGCCTCTTGTGTCTCTTTTGCCGCCGTCTGATATAAATTCCTCTAATCGCAATCAGAAGGATATGCTAGAGGTCGAGTTGATGTGAGGAGTTGAACTGATGAACTGGCAACATGATGCGTTAGAGGTGCTTAAACAGACCAGCCGCACCTTTTATATCCCCATTGTCCAACTTCCTGGAAACCTTCAGGAAGCGGTGACCTCTGCTTATCTCTGTATGCGGGCCATTGACGAGATTGAAGATCATCCCCATCTCGATAATGAGACGAAAGCCCGATTGCTGCGATCGCTATCCCTGCAATTGCAAACCGGAACCGGCGACAATGACCAATTTACCCCCGACTGGGGCGACAGTTACAACCAACTGCCAGAAGTGACCTTACGTGTCAATGACTGGGCAAAACTCGCCCCCGATAGTATCGCCCCTCGGATTTGGGATGCCACCGCCGCCATGGCCGATCGCATGGCCATCTGGGCCGATCGCAACTGGACGATCAACACCGTCACCGACCTCGACAGCTATACTTTTAGTGTGGCCGGGGCCGTCGGATTACTCTTATCCGACCTCTGGGCCTGGTATGACAACACCCAAACCAGTCGCATCGAAGCCATCGGCTTCGGACGCGGCCTACAAACGGTGAACATTCTGCGCAATCATCGCGAAGACAAAGCCAGAGGCGTAGACTTCTTTCCCAAGGGTTGGACAGCCAGCCAAATGCAGGCCTATGCCCGCCATAACCTGGACTTTGCCGAACGTTATACCCACGCCCTCCCCAAAGGCCCCGCCTTGGACTTCTGCCGCATTCCCTTAGTTTTGGCCCAAGGAACCCTGAAAACCCTGGCCCTGGGCAAACCCAAACTTAGCCGCGATGATGTCATGCAACTCATTGGCCAAGTCGTTGACCATTAGCATTAGCACATTTCTCTTGACCGCCTCTGGGGCATCCCCAACCGGCTGCCCCGTTTTTGTACAACAGACAATAAAAGACAGTCTAATTAAGACTCGTAAAATTCCATAAATGCTTTTAGATAAAAAGATTCGGCTTTATTGAAAGTCCTAACTAATATGACTGCTCTTATTACCGTTTCACCAATTCACCATGACACTCTTATATGACCTACAACAGTTTGCCGACCATCTCGTCAGCGACCAACTGACCCATCTCAATCTCTTGACCGTCGTGGTCGTTCTCGTAGCGGGACTTCTGACGAGTCTCACCCCCTGTACCCTGTCGATGTTGCCCATTACCCTAGGCTACATTGGCGGCTATGAATCCAAAAGTCCCGGACAGGGTGCCCGTCAATCCCTCTGGTTCTCCCTTGGCTTAGCCACAACCCTAGCCGCCTTGGGATTAGGGGCAGCCCTATTGGGACGAGTGTATGGTCAAATCGGGACAGGACTGCCGATTTTGGTCGCGGCGATCGCCATCTTGATGGGCCTCAATCTCCTCAACGCCTTACCGCTACAACTGCCCTCAATTGATGGTATGAGTTGGATTTCCGAGAGTTGGCCCCATGGGGTGCGATCGTATCTTTTGGGCGTAACCTTTGGCTTAGTGGCCTCCCCCTGTAGTACCCCCGTCTTAGCAACGCTTCTGGCTTGGGTATCGAGTACCGGCAAGCCTCTGCTCGGCAGTGGTCTCCTGTTAGCCTATACCATAGGTTATGTAGCCCCCCTGATTCTGGCTGGAACCTTTGCCGCTAGTTTAGAGAAACTCTTATCTCTGCGTCGTTGGTCCGGTTGGATCAGCCCCGCCAGTGGCGCGTTATTGGTGGGATTTGGTGTCTTTACCCTGGTCTTTCGTTTTCTACCGACCATCTAAGCTGTCTGTTTAAGCTGTCACTCTCTCATGACCCAGATTGTATCCGCCTCACCCCTGCGTTGGTTCCGTCGCGAAGTGTTGCCGATTTTAGCCAACTTACGATTGGCGATCGTTCTCTTGCTGGCGATCGCCGCCACGAGTACCCTAGGAACCGTCATCGAACAACATGAATCCCTAGCCTTTTACCAAGCCAACTACCCCGAAGACCCCGCCCTATTTGGCTTTCTCAGTTGGAAAGTTCTCCTAGCCCTCGGTCTCGATGATGTCTATAAAACCTGGTGGTTTTTAGCCCTACTGGTCCTGTTTGGCTCAAGTCTAGCCGCCTGTACCTTCACCCGCCAACTGCCGGCCCTCAACGCCGCCCGCAATTGGAAATTTTATCGCCAACCCCGTCAGTTCAAAAAACTAGCCCTGGCCGGAACCCTACCCCGGTCCGCCTCACCCACCTCAGAGGACCGCGACGAACTAGAAACTCTGCAACGTAGCTTAGAAGAACGTCAGTATCGTGTCTTTCGCGATGGCGAGAGTCTCTACGCCCGCAAAGGCTTAGTCGGACGCATTGCCCCAATCGTCGTTCATGGGAGTATGTTACTGATTCTCGGCGGGGCCATTGTGGGGTCAGTCACGGGAGTGGTGGCCCAGGAGATGATTCCCAGCGGCGAAACCGTGAAAGTGACCAACTTTGTTGAAGCCGGTGATTGGTCATCTCCCGATCGCTTTCGGGGTTGGTCTCTGAAGGTCAATCGCTTTTGGATCGACTATACCCCCAGCGGGGCGATCGATCAGTTTTACTCAGACTTATCAGTCGTCGATGACCAAGGCCAGGAACGCGATCGCAAAACCATCTATGTCAACGAACCCCTCCGCTACAACGGAGTGGTCTTCTACCAAACCGACTGGAGTATCGCCAACGTCAAGATTCGCCTCAACAACAGTCCCGTCTTCCAACTTCCGATGGAGAAACTCGACATCGAAGGCGGCGGACGCATTTGGGGAACCTGGATTCCCACCAAGCCGGATATGAGTGAAGGGGTGTCGTTGCTGGCCCGAGATCTGCAAGGAACGGCCCTGGTGTATGACCAAACGGGGCAACTGGTGGACTCGTTGCGCGTCGGCAATGCGATCGAAGTCAATGGCGTAAATCTCTCCCTACTCGATATTACCGGTGCCACCGGCCTACAAATCAAGTCTGACCCTGGGATTCCCCTCGTCTATCTGGGGTTTGCCCTGTTGATGTTGAGTACAGCCCTCAGTTATGCCTCTCATTCCCAGATTTGGGTTCTACGAGATGATGAGACTCTCTATCTCGGAGGACGCACCAATCGCGCCCAAGTGACCTTTGAACGGGAGTTCCTAGAATGGATCGACCAGGTACAGCCGGAATCATCGGAACCGGCGATCGCCTCCTCCCTCAACGCTTAAGTTAACCCCAAGATTGCGTTAAACTGAAGTTCACTTCCCGTTTGACTCCCGTTTGATTGGGGTTGGATGTCCTGGATTCCCCCAGTAGCCAACTGCCCACCTCTCCACAATCGACTGTCCACAATCAATAGAGAAACATCTTTGTTATGCAAACCGCTGATCAATCCGCCACCGCTATGGAAGCCCCCAAACTTGGACTTCCAGTCACGATTATTACCGGCTTTCTCGGAAGTGGTAAAACCACCCTTCTTAATCACATTCTCAGCAACCAAGAAGGACTTAAAACGGCTGTTTTAGTCAATGAATTTGGGGAAATTGGCATCGACAATGAACTCATCATCTCTGGAGATGATGATATGGTCGAACTCACCAATGGCTGCATCTGTTGTACCATCAATGATGACCTCCTCAATGCGGTCTATAAAGTCTTGGAACGAGAGGAAAAAGTCGATTACTTGGTCGTCGAAACCACAGGACTTGCCGATCCGTTGCCCGTGGCGTTAACCTTTTTAGGCACTGAACTTCGGGATCTAACTCGCCTGGATTCGATTATTACCTTAGTTGACTGTGAAAACTTCAGTCTCGATTTGTTTAATAGTGAAGCCGCTTATGGGCAAATTGCCTATGGGGACACCATTATTCTCAACAAAATCGACTTGGTGGATGAAGCTGATGTTGATGCCTTAGAAGTGCGGATTCGTGATATCAAAAAAGATGCCCGCATTTTGCGCACCAATCATGGCGAGGTTCCCTTACCCTTACTTTTGAGTGTGGGGCTGTTTGAATCCGATCGCTACTTTGAGACGGAATCATCGGATCATGATCATGACCATCATAACCATGATCATGACCATCATGACCATCATGACCATCACCATCATGATCACGCCCATCATGATCACTCCCATCATGATCACTCCCACCATGATCACTCCCATCACCTAGAAAATGATGGTTTTCTTTCCGTCTCATTTGAGAGCGATCGCCCCTTCAGTATCCGCAAATTCCAGTATTTCCTCGATAATCAGCTTCCCGCTAATATTTTCCGCGCCAAAGGGATTTTATGGTTTGAAGAAAGCCCCGATCGCCATATCTTCCACCTCAGCGGTAAACGCTTTAGCATCGAAGATGACGACTGGAAACATGACAAGAAAACGCAACTGGTGTTTATCGGACAGGATCTCGATTCAGACACCTTGTTGAAGCAGTTACAAAACTGTGTCGTCACCCCCGGAACCCAGGGGGCAAAAGGATTTAAACTCTAGGGGGTTGAAGGGATAAATCGTCACAGAGACCGGCATAGAAGCCCCAGCAACGGGTCTTCTATGCTATTGAGGTCAAAACAAAGTCTTGAGAGCAAAACAGAGGCAATGCGGGTCATTATTCAGCGAGTCACGTCATCTGAAGTCCGAGTGGGCGATCGCCGAGTGGGGAAAATCGGCCGAGGCTTAAATCTCCTGGTGGGGATTGCTGAAACAGACACAGAAGCCGAACTCGACTGGATGGCCCGTAAATGTCTGAGTTTGCGCCTGTTTCCCCCCGCCGACAACGACTCGGGCCGTTGGCAGCACTCCATCGAAGACATCGAGGGAGAGATTCTGGTGATCAGTCAATTCACCCTCTACGGCGATTGTCGCAAAGGTCGCCGTCCCTCCTTCGATCAGTCTGCCCCACCCGCCGCCGCTGAAGCCCTCTACCATCAATTTGTCGATAAACTCCGTCAAAGCCAACTCACCATTGAAACCGGCGAATTTGGGGCAATGATGAGTGTCTCCATTGAAAACGATGGCCCCGTCACCCTCATTTTAGAGCGTGAGGTTAGAGCGTGAGGCTTGATGCAGAACGTGATGCAGAATCAGTTAACTCCCACTCCAATCATCCATATCATCGATTTGTGCATCGAGTTTAGCCGAGATCACCTGAACTAACATCGATTCGAGAGATTCATCGGTAATCGGGTCACTCGAACGACCGGCCAGGGGCGAGTTCAGGGGAATTAACCGTAAGCGACGGTTATCTTGCACTAACTCAAATTGAGTCCGTGACTGACCAATGGGCTTTAATTCTAAATAATCAAAACTGGCGACATTGAGATAGAGAGAATGATTCGCCAGGATCGTCGATTGATGGGAATCTGAAAACACCTCAACGAGATAGGCTTCCCCCTGGGCTTGGGGTTCACCATCGAGGAGTTCAACATAGCGCACCTGCGTCAGGTCCCCGAGTAAACGCAACATATCGCGTTTATTCACGAGGATACCTGTTTCGATGATGCACGGGGCAGGGATATGATGATCAGATGAACGCTCAAGCATGGAACTAAAGGGGGTGGGGTAGAGTGACCGTTTGAGAGATAGATAAACGCGGTATCGACAGAACAATCCCTCAATCAGCGCGGTATGATGGCCCGGCTCAGGTGGTTGAGGATATCTAAGGTGAAGATATCAAGGTAAGGATATCAAGGCGATCAACGCACAGTGGCTTTTCTGTCGAGGACGGGTTGAGTCCGCTCAGGAATCTCGATCGATGACTGGGTTGGCAACTTGTTTTGCAATTTGTATGGATAACTAGAGGGACAACTCCAGTGGTATCTCAACTCATAACAAGGTCTCCATACAATCTTGGCATAGATATTCGGGTTCGCAAATCCGTTAAATAACTGAACTTCTGATGAACTATGGCAAAGGGACGATTTTCAGGGCTGGCTTCATGGTTAGATTTAAGGTTTTGGCGCTATCAACGCAATGCGATCGCCGCTGCTATTGCTTTCTACACCTGTTTACCAATTCCCCTAGGTTGGAAATTAGAGTTTGAGGGTATCGCCAAACTGGCCCCATTTGTGGGAATTTTCCTGGGAGGAGTACTCGGCCTGGTCGATTGGGGCTTAGGACTGATGGCCATGCCCGTATTAACACGGAGTGCCTTAATTGTGGGCTTGTCCATCGCCATCACCGGCGGCTTACATCTCGATGGGGCCATTGATACGGCTGATGGTTTGGCCATTCCCGATGCCAACAAACGCTTAGCGGCGATGCAAGATAGTTTAGTTGGGGCGTTTGGGACGATGGCGGCGGTGATGTTGCTGTTGCTGAAAACTGTGGCCCTGTCCGAGTTAGTGGGCGATCGCGCCTTTGCTTTAATGGCCGCGGCTGGGTGGGGGCGGTGGGGACAGGTGGTGGCCATTGTCCGCTATCCCTATCTCAAGGCTAGTGGTAAGGGGGCCATCCATAAAGCCTCAATTCAGTCCGCTGTTGCCCTGATTCCGGGGGCGATCGCCCTGGTGGGGTTAAGTTGCCTACAAGTCTGGCTAGGGGGCGATCGCTGGCTGGTGGGTATTGGTATGGCCTTAGGGGGGAGTGCGATCGCCATCCTCACTCCCGCCTGGTTCAATCATAAGTTAGGCGGTCATACCGGGGACACCTATGGCGCCGTGGTGGAATGGACGGAAGCCCTACTGTTGTGTTTACTCACCGCCCTAGCCGCAGCCCGTTCAGTCTGAGTTTGACTGATTTTGAGATTTTCCTGAAGCCGTCACCAACCGTTGAATCGTCTCGACGAGGGTATCAGGATCGACCGGTTTCGAGAGAAATCCCGAGGCTTTCACTAATTTAGCCCGCACGCGATCGACCAGTCCATCTTGACTCGTCAGAAACACCACAGGAGTATCTTTCAACTGTTCAACCCGGTGAATTTGGGCGCAAACTTCATAGCCATTCACCACCGGCATAATCAAATCTAAAAAAATCAACGCCGGCTTGCGGGCAATCAATTCAGGAATGGCTTGCAAGGGATCGATAATAAAAAAACTACGATAGCCGGACTCTTGCAGGAGTTGTTCAAGGACTTCGCAGCTTCGCAGGCTATCGTCAATACAAGCAATCAGCGGAGAATCCGCTTTCTCAGCAGATTTTGCTGATTGCTGATCCTCCTTGACTAAATCCGTGGCAATAGAACTTCCTGAACTGCGGCTGGGGGTAAATTTCTGGTTTAAATCAGGAACCCGTACCAGTTGTAAGGCTCCTTTCTGAATCCGAGGCATCAAGGATTGAGTCAGTTGAGTCAGGTCTTTTTTAACAATGACCGACAAATCTCGTAACGTATTACGGGAGTTGACGAGGACAGACAGCCGTCGATAAACTTGATCAGATAATGAGGATTTGAGGAGCGCATTATTGGCAATAACTGGCGCTAAATTGGGAGAATAACCCGCAAAATCCGCTTCACACCATTGTTGCCACTGTCGTTCAGCATAGTTTAGGAGGGCTTCTCCTTTGAGAACGACACGAGGTTTGGTAATACTGGTTTCTTCATAGAGTTCCCCAACTAACACCTCTGCTTGTGACTCTTGCAAAACGTCAAATAAAACCTCAACGATACAATCGACAATAATTTTCTGGAATTGCTTGCGATCGAGCTGCTGCTGATCCTGAAACTGACAGAGGGTATCATATTCCCAATAAGAATCCTTAGTCTCACTGGGAAATTCAAGAGACCCTAAGTCTAGTTTCGGACAAGTGCGGGCGATCGCCCGTCGCCAACGTCGCAGAGGATGAACCCCTCCAGAGGCCCAAGTGATACGGCCCATGTAATAATAAAGACTCCAGCCTTCATGGGGGGGGGAGAGGGAATGGATATTTAATCGTCCGCTAAACTGCTTTTGGACACAGTGGAGAATGGCACTAATCGCATCAAGCTGTGACATTGCGCGGGTAGGTGGCTGAGTTTGATTCACGGATTCAACAGGTTAACAAGGGAACTAACGATGGACGATGACAAAAAACGCAAGGGGCGCGAACTACCGCTAGAGAGAATCATGCACACTGATCTAGGGTGAGCTTATCATTGTTAAGGAATTGTAATCTCCGTCCGTTAACGAAACTTCAGACTTGAGCAGACCTATGAATTGGTGGCAAAACTTCAAACAGAATCCGCTTTCTCGCTTGGGTGCAACCCTATTGATGATCTTTTATGTGCTGGCGATCGCCGCCGGTTTTTTTGCCCCCTATGACCCCATCAACGACATTCAACGGGAGGGGTCCTTACTTCCGCCAACAACCATCCACTGGCGCAATGATGCTGGGGAATTTATCGGTCCCTATGTCTATCCCGTTCAGCAAGGGCCAACAGATCTAGAGACAGGAGAACGAGAACTCATTGTTGATCGCTCCCAACCCTCCCCAGTCCGTTTATTTGTCTCTGGGTCATCTTATCGCTTACTGGGGCTGATTCCGGGGAACCGTCATTTGTTTGGCACGATTGGCCCGGGCCAGTTAAATCTTCTCGGGACGGACGAACAAGGACGGGATCAATTCAGTCGTCTCATTTTCGGCGGCCAGGTGAGCTTATTTATCGGCTTAGTCGGCATTTGTATCTCCTTCCCTATCGGGATGCTCGTTGGCGGCATATCGGGCTATTTTGGGGGCGCTGTGGACACGATTATCATGCGGCTGACGGAGGTCCTGATGACCATTCCGGGCCTGTACTTGCTGATTGCCTTAGCGGCAGTGTTACCCGCTGGCTTAACGAGCGCCCAGCGTTTTCTGCTCATCGTGACTATCATATCGTTTATTAGCTGGGCTGGATTGGCGCGGGTGATTCGAGGGCAGGTCTTATCGATTAAGGAACAGGAGTTTGTCCAAGCGGCGCGGGCCATGGGGGCAAACCCCCTCTACATTATTATTCGTCATGTCCTGCCGCAAACGGCCACTTACTTAATTATTTCGGCAACCTTGTCGATTCCTGGGTTTATTGTGGCTGAGTCGGTATTGAGTCTGATTGGTTTAGGGATTCAACAACCGGACCCCTCTTGGGGCAATCTCCTGTCTAATGCCACAAATGCCTCGATTTTGGTATTTCAACCTTGGCTGATTTGGCCGCCGGCTCTGTTGGTGGTTTTAACGGTATTATCGTTTAACTTGATTGGGGATGGGTTGCGGGATGCGTTAGATCCTCGGAGTTTGCGTTAGGGAAGGGAATAGGGAATAGGGAATAGGGAATAGGGAATGGGGATAACCCACCCCTAGCCCCTCCCAAGAGGGGAAGGGAATAGTGAATAGGGGGAGGGGGGAAGGGGCTAAAGACGTGGTTAGTCTAGGGAACGGACGAGTTGCCAGCAGGCGCGATCGCGACCTTCGGATTTGGCTCGGTAGAGGGCGCGATCGGCCGCCTCGATTAAAGCGGCTGGGTTGAGGGTCGAGATGGGCGTTAGACTTGATACCCCTAAACTAATGGTGACTGACGTGGGTTCGGCCCCTCCTTCGGGATAGAGGATGATCTGCCGAATCGCATCTCGCAGCCGACGGGCGACGCGAATCGCTCCGGCGGCTTCGGTTTGGGGCAGGATGATGGCAAATTCTTCGCCGCCATAGCGGGCTACGAGATCATCGGGATATTGCACCAATCCCCGCAGGGTTTGGGCGACTTTTTGTAAGCAGACATCGCCAGTTTGGTGGCCGTAGGTGTCGTTGAAGTCTTTGAAGCGATCGACATCTCCGAGAATCAGGGAAAGAGGACGTTTATGTTTGAGGCAATAAGCCCAGGTTTCACTGAGATAATCGTCGAAGCGGCGACGGTTGGCAACTTGGGTGAGTCCGTCTAGGTTGGCCTGTTGTTGCAGTTCCACGTTGGAGGCCTTGAGGGCCAGTTCCATCTGTTTGCGGGCGGTGATATCTCGGAAGGTGAGGGTAACGCCATCGTCGAGTTTGATGGCGATGGCCTGAAACCAACCGCAAAGGGTGTCGGATTCGTAACAGAGTTCCCGGTTAAGAATCTTGCCGCTTTCAACGACGCGCACTAAGTCATCAAACAAGCCAATGATGGCATACTCGGGCATTAGATCGAGCAATCGCTGGCCGGTAATGGTGTCGGAGTTGGTATGGGCGGCGTTGGCGGCTACGGCGTTGGCTAGTAACCATTCAAAATCGAGGATGCGACCATCTTCATCGCGGATGGCTTGTAAGGCCGAGACACTGTCTAGGGTACTGTTGAGGACTGAGGCCAGGAGCGATCGCGATTTCTGGAGGCGGGCTTCTGTGGCTTGTCGTTCGCGAATTTCGAGTTCTAATTGGGCTTTTTGTCGTCGCACAATCAGTTGATGTTCAACTCGGGCGATGACTTCTTCGGCTTGAAAGGGTTTGGTGACGTAATCGGCTCCACCGACTTGGAAGGCGGCCACTTTTTCTTCGGTGGTTTCCAAGACGCTGATGAAGATGACGGGAATTTCAGCGGTTTCGGGATGTTTTTTGAGCCAACGACAGACGGCGTATCCGTCGAGTTCGGGCATTTTGATATCGAGCAGAATTAAATCTGGCTGCATCAGGGTGGCCGATTTGATGGCCAGTTCTCCTGTTCGGCACACCTGCACGCTATAGCCTCGCGCCGATAGCATTTGTCGCAACAGCGTTAAGTTGGCAGGGGTATCATCCACAACCAGAATTTCTCCGGTGAGGGATGATGATGTGGCAGGAGACGATCTCATAACACTAGCGTGACGAACACCAAGCCATGGCACTAGCTATGGTAGCTGATTGTGCCATAGCCAGGGGCGATCGCAGGGGAGAAGGCAATAGGCAATAGGCAATAGGCAATAGGGAATAGGGAATAGGGAACAGGGAATAGGGAACAGGGAATAGGGAACAGGGAACAGGGAATCGGGAATAGGGAACAGGGAATCGGGAATAGGGAACAGGGAACAGGGAACAGGGAACAGGGAATCGGGAATCGGGTTAACTGTTGAGGAGGGTTTTGGCGGTGGTTAGGGCTTGGCGAACTTGGTTGAAGCCGGTTCCTCCAAAACTGTTGCGGGCGGAAATGACTTGTTTGGGGGCGATCGCCTCGTAAATGTCGGCTTCAAACTTAGGATGTAACTGTTGCCACTCGTCTAAGGTTAAATCCTTGAGGAGTTTCCCGGCGGCGAGGGAGGTGCGCACCACTTTGCCGACTAAGTTATAGGCTTCCCGAAAAGGAACTCCTTTGGCGGCTAAGTAATCAGCCACATCGGTAGCGTTGGAGAAATCTTCGGCAACGGCGGTTTCTAGCCGTTCTTTGCGAAATTCTAACCCCGATTCAAATAAAACGGTCATGGAATCGAGACAGCCCTGCACTGTTTTGACGGTATCAAAGAGAGCTTCTTTGTCTTCTTGTAAGTCTTTGTTGTAAGCCAGGGGCAGGGATTTCATCAGAACGAGAAGTCCCTGTAAATGTCCAAATACTCGACCGGTTTTGCCGCGCACTAATTCAGGAATATCGGGGTTCTTTTTCTGGGGCATAATACTTGACCCCGTTGAACAATTGTCCTTGAGTTGCACAAAGTTAAACTCTTGAGATGCCCAGAGAATTACCTCCTCAGAGAGACGACTTAGATGCACCATAATCAAGCTGGCGGCGTTGACAAATTCGATGGCAAAGTCGCGATCGCTCACCCCATCAAGACTGTTGGCATAGGGACGATTAAAGCCTAAAAGCTCAGCGGTATAATGGCGGTCAATGGGAAAAGTGGTTCCCGCTAAAGCACCACTGCCTAGGGGGCAAATATTGACCCGTTCATAGACTTCTCCGAGTCGTTGCCAATCCCGTTGCAACATCTCGAAATAAGCCAGTAGATGATGAGCTAAACTGAGCGGTTGCGCCCGTTGGAGGTGGGTGTAACCCGGAATTGGGGTTTCAATGTTTTGTTCGGCTAGTGTTAGTAATACCTGTTGAAAACGGCGTACTTTTTGGCGGATGTCTTGGATTTTATCCCGTAAATAAAGGCGAGTGTCGGTGCCAACTTGGTCGTTGCGCGATCGCGCCGTATGCAGCTTTTTCCCAGCATCTCCCACCAATTCTGTCAACCGTCGTTCTACGGCAAAGTGAACATCCTCAGCATCGATGCCAGGGTTGAATTTGCCCTGACGATAGTCTTGGCGAATCTGCTCTAATCCTGACACGAGTTGTTCGGCTTCTTCTGAGGAGATAATGCCGACTTTTGCTAACATTTTAGCATGAGCAACGGAGCCGGTTAAATCATATTCAATCAGTTCAATATCAAAGCCAATACTGGCATTAAATTCGGCAACAATGGGGTCGAGGGCAGATTCAAAACGTTGACTCCAAGTTTTAGGCTGGTTCATGAGAAGGGAATAGGGAATAGGGAACAGGGAACAGGGGGAAGTGCTCAGGGAACGGTTAACGTTTCTGTAGGACCACGAGGGTCATATCATCGTCATTGGACTTGTGGGGGCCGATGAAGTCCCAAACAGCATCAAACAGGGAGTTGAGGATGTCATTGGGATCAGCGTGACGGCGACAAGTGCGTTCAAAGGCGGCGATGAGGTTGTCTTCATCAAAGCGATCGCCTTTGGGGTTAGAGGCCTCAGTAAACCCGTCTGTATAGTACAAGATTGTATCCCCTGCTTCGAGGATGACACTATCTTCTTCGTATTCAGTTTCAGCATCGAGTCCGACAAGCATTCCCCAGGTATCTAAGCGGAGAATTTCCTGACGTTGGGCTTTCCAAAGCAGTGGCGGGGTGTGGGCGGCGTTGCTGTAGGCTAATTGATGGGTTTCGGGGTTATATTCAGAATAAAATAATGTTACGAAACGATGAGAATTTTCCAGGTCAGCATACATGGCCCGGTTGAGATGTTTGAGAATGCGGGCGGGGGAATGTTGGTTGAGGGCTTCTGAGCGCAACATCCCTCGGGTTAGGGTCATAATTAAGCCAGCGGGAACTCCTTTGCCCATAACATCACCAATGGTAATCCCCCAGCGACCTTGGGCGGCTTCGGTGGGGATGGGTTCGGAGTCTGGGGTGGTGGAGGTGGTTGGGACGTTACGCGATCGCACTAAGTTATGACTGGTGGGGATAAAGTCATAGTAATCTCCCCCGACGCGGTTAGCGGTTTGACAACGAGCGGCGAGTTGAATCCCCTCAATCTGGGGACATTGACTCGGTAATAGACGTAACTGAATCTCGGCCCCAATTTCTAATTCCCGGTCCAACCGTTGTTTTTGTCGCAGTTCGGCGGCTAGTTCATCGTTGACGATGGCTACAGCGGTTTGGTCGGCCACGAGTTGCACGAGCTTACGGCGGGCATCACTCCAGGTATACTTAGGGTCATGGCTAAAGACGTACAGCCGTCCCCGTTCTTCGTTGCGAATCGAGATGGGGGTTCCGTGGAGTTGGATGTTTTGTCCGAGATAGTCGGCGACGCGGCGATCGAGATCGCCGGAAATGGGCAGAGGGTGGGGCTGCTCTCGGATTACAGCGTCGATGGCTTTGCGGAGGTTGACGCAGGATTGGCCCTCTTGACAATGGAGGCGTTGCAGTCTCACTTGTCCGTCGGGTTTGAACAACACCAACGAGGCTCCCTCAGCGTCGGTGACACGGCTGGCGACGAGGGGAATCAGTTCGAGAAATTGGTTGAGATTATTGAAGCTGCGTAGGGCGAACCCTAGGGAACTTAATAAGTCTTGGGTTTTGTTTTGTTCACGGTGCAACCGAGCGACAAGGGCTTTGAGAGCAAACACAGGAGTCGGTTCCGGGATGGGTGAACTATTGGGGCGATCAGGTTGTATGGGAACAGACACAACGGCTATAGAATCCAAGTCAATTGGCTTCAGTGATATCGAACAGGGTGAGGTAAGCTACCGTAATACGGCTCGGAGGCGGGACGCGGATTGGGCTTAGGGTCAGTATCGCAGAAGTCTACGGCGTTTGGGGACAATTGGCAACAAATTTGGGCTGAGTTTACGAAGAGTTTGGCAAGGGTTTGGGGGTGGGGGCGATCGCAACTCGGCTCTAGGATAGCTTTATTGATAGTCTATTGCTCGTCTTTTGATAGCACATCCATGGAAACTCTTTCTCAAACCTCCATACTCCCTTTTATCGGTGAAGAAATTGATGTGGGCTATGATGCCGCTCAGGTGGTGATTTTGCCGGTTCCCTATGAGGCGACGACCACCTATCGCCAGGGCTGTCAGCAGGGACCTTCAGCGTTACTTGAGGCCTCAGATCAGTTGGAATATTATGACGTGGAATTGCAACGGGAGGTCTGTTTTGAGGTGGGGATTCATACTCATTCCCCCATCGCCGATACTCGCCGCAGTCCGGTGACAGCCACCGAGATGGTGCAGCAGCTACAAACGACGGTGGCGGAGATGGTCGAGGCGGGTAAGTTTGTTTTAGCTCTCGGTGGGGAACATAGTATCACGGCCGGCGTTGTGGCGGGGTATCGCCAGGTCTATGGGGAGGAGCCGTTTACGGTGGTGCAAATCGATGCGCATGGGGATTTGCGGGATGTGTATGAAGGCTCGAAGTATAATCATGCCTGTGTGATGCACCGGATTTTGGAGATGGGCCTACCCTCGCTGGCGGTGGGGGTTCGCAGTGTCTGTCGTCAGGAGGCGGAGTTGATTGAACGGCGGCAAATTCCGGTGATTTGGGATCATGAGATGGTGGCTGATCCCCAGTGGTGCGATCGCGCTCTCGGGGCAATTACCACCGAAAAGGTGTTTCTGACGGTGGATCTCGATGGCCTCGATGGGAGCCTGCTGCCGGGGGTGGGAACGCCTCAGCCGGGCGGGTTAAACTGGCATCAGTTGACAGGATTTTTGCGTCGTCTGTGTCAACGACATCAGTTGATTGGGGCCGATGTGGTGGAACTGTGTCCGATTCCTGATTCTGTGGTGTCTGAGTTCACGGCGGCTAAGTTGACCTATAAAATAGTGGGATACTATGCTGATGGGGCTAGGCCTTAACGCAGGGCTATGGCGCGTTGGCGACGGCAATCTCCCAGCCGGATAATTCCCAAGATGAGGATCACTCCTATTCATGAATGGTACAGAAATTGGCGCTTACGCCCCGGATTTTGAGTTGCCTGGAACCAAGGGAACCGTCCATCATTTAGCCCGGTATTTAGATGAATGTCGCGCGGTGGTGGTGGTGTTTTTCTCGAATACTTGCCCCCATTGTCAGATGTATGTCGATCTCCTCAAGGCATTGCAACGAGAGTATCGCGATCGCCGGCTGATGGTGGTGGCCATTAATGCCAATGATGCGGACACCTTTGAGGCGATGAAAGCCTTGGACCGTGAGGCACAGTTGAATTTTCCCTATCTACGGGATGTCACCCAGGATGTGGCTCAGTGTTTTGGGGTGACGGTGACGCCTGAGGTATTTTTGCTTGACAAAACTGGAATTTTGTGTTACAGAGGGCAAATTGATGACTGTGCCGAGTCGGCCGCTGGGGTGAAACAGAACTATTTGCACGATGCCATTGAGGCGTTGCTTAAGGATGAGGCGATCGCCATTCCCCGAACTGAGGCCCAGGGTTGTCCGTTGAACTGGCGGCCGGCGGCCACGTAAGTTCCTGAACCAGATTGAAGGCCCTCTTTAGTGCTAGAGCAAAAGCCTGTTATAGTTGGAGGCGGTTTATGGAGGGGAATGGAGCTAAACCTATGGCAGAACAGATGGCAAAAGCATACCAACGGATTTTACTTAAACTTAGTGGTGAAGCCTTGATGGGCAATCTTGGCTATGGGATTGACCCAGCGGTGGTGCAGCAACTGGCCCAGGAAATCGCTGAAGTGGTGGCGTCGGGAACCCAGGTGGCGATCGTCGTCGGTGGCGGTAATATCTTTCGCGGTGTCAAAGCCTCGTCGGCGGGGATGGATCGGGCTACGGCGGATTATATTGGTATGATTGCCACCGTCATGAATGCGATGACCCTTCAGGATGCTTTAGAACAGATGGGTGTGCCAACGCGAGTCCAGACGGCGATCGCCATGCAGGAGGTGGCCGAACCCTATATTCGCCGCCGAGCGATGCGACATTTGGAGAAAGGACGAGTGGTGGTGTTCGGTGCGGGTTCTGGGAACCCGTTTTTTACGACAGATACCACCGCTGCGTTGCGGGCCGCTGAGATTGATGCGGAAGTGATCTTCAAGGCCACAAAAGTCGATGGGGTGTATGATCGCGATCCCACCGGCGATGCGGAGGCTCATCTCTACAAGAGTTTGACCTATAGTCATGTCCTCACTCACGACCTGCGGGTGATGGACAGCACGGCGATCGCTTTATGTAAGGAGAACAATATCCCTATCATAGTGTTTAACCTGTCGCAGCGTGGCAACATCAGCCGCGCCGTGGCCGGCGAACCCGTCGGAACAATAGTAGGAGGTTCCTGTAATGTTACCTGAAGTTGAAGAACGGATGCAGAGTGCAGTGGATGCGACGTTGAGAGCGTTTAATTCCATTCGCACAGGACGCGCTAACGCGGCGATTCTCGATCGCGTGATGGTGGACTATTACAATAGCCCCACCCCCCTCAAGAGTTTGGCCGGGATTAGCACCCCAGATTCGACCACGATTCTGATTCAACCGTTTGACCCGAGTAGTTTAGCGACTATTGAGAAGGCCATCAGTATGTCAGATGTTGGCATGATGCCCAACAATGACGGTAAGGTGATTCGTCTCAATGTTCCGCCATTGACCAGTGAACGCCGTCAGGAGTTTGTTAAGTTGGCGGCCAAGTGTGCCGAAGATGGCAAAGTCTCGGTGCGCAATGCGCGTCGGGATGCCATTGATGAAGTGCGCAAACAGGAGAAAAACAGCGATATCTCCGAAGACGAGTCTCGGGATTTGCAAGATCAGATTCAGGCTCTCACGGATAAGTATACGGACAAGATTGATAAACTGCTGGCGGAGAAAGAGAAGGATATCACCACGGTGTAGGGAATTGTCCTGATTCGGGGGTGTATCTATCCGGGGTTCGGCGGCCAACCACCGAACCTATCGATTGTCCTGATGTCATTGTGAACCCATGAGTGAACTGTTCGACTGTGTGATCATTGGTGCCGGCCCAGCGGGAGGGGCCGCCGCCTATCATTTAGCGAAGCGGGGGCGATCGGTTCTCGTTTTGGATAAACACCCCCAACCGGGCCAGGCTTCTTGTGCAGGGGGGGTTTCTCCGGCGATCGCCCCCTGGTTTGAGTTCGACTTTTCCCCAGTGATTTCTCGCAAGGTGAAGACGGTTCGCTATACCTGGAAGTATGAGGACCCGGTGTTGGTGGAACTCGATACGGCGGAACCGATGTGGATGGTGCGTCGGGATGCTTTTGATGCCCTATTGTTGGATCAGGCTATCGAGCAAGGGGCGACGGTGGAGACGGGGGTGGAGGTGACGGGGATTGCTTGGAACGGCGATCGCTGGCAAATCCAAACCAACGGCGAACCCCGGTTTGGCCGCTATCTGATTGGGGCCGATGGGGCCAGTGGCCCGGTGGCCCCCTGGTTGAAATTAAAAACCCCAAAAACTCGCTTAGCGGCCACGTTAGAGGTTGCCAGTCCCCAGGCGGAGTCGGCCCCGATTGATTTTGCCTTTGGCCAGGTGAAGAATGGCTTTATCTGGCAGTTTCCCAAGGCGGATGGCTTTTCGATTAGTACGAGTACCTTTTTGGGGGGGGAGAATAAGAAGCTACCGAAAGTTTTGCAGGAGTACGCGGATCGGGTAGGCTTGCCGAAGGGCGATCGCCAGTTGCGGGAGAGTTCGATTGCGCTTTGGGATGGCGATCGGCCCTTGCACAGTCAAAATGCCCTCTTGATTGGCGAAGCGGCAGGATTTGTCGATCCCCTCACTGCTGAGGGGATTCGTCCTTGTCTGTATAGTGGCATGACGGCCGCCGAGGCCATTGACAAGTCTCTCTCTGGGGATATCAACGCCCTGGAGGGGTATAGTCAAACGGTTCAGGAGACTTGGGGGGCGGATATGGCTTGGGCGGCCCGTCTGGCGGCGGCGTTGTATCGTTTCCCTGGGATTGCCTATAAGGTGGCGATTAAGCAACCCATCGCCACTCAGATTATGTTGAAAATCCTCTGTGGGGAGTTGCGCTATTCTAATGTGGCCAACCGCGCCCTGCGTCGTCTCAGTGGGGGGATGATGGGGCGTTAGGGGAATGTGCGCCTAGGAAACTGTTGTCTTCCTATGTGAATCGTGACAGTTCGGAATGCTCGGTATACAGTGTATGGGCGGCTGAGCCGCCCATGACTAGCTATCAATGTGATTTAGGGAACTGGAGGAGTCATCCCAGGAGGAGCCGCTGCGGGGGCAGGTGCAACTGGTTGCACCGATCCAAAAAGTGGCGGTATAGGTGGCGTTGAACCGGGAGTAGCACCCGGCGTTGGCGCTGGCGGTTGCTCAGAACCTGGGGGTTGTGGGGTGGGTGGAGGCGGTGGTGAACCCGGATCTGCACCGGGTCCTGGGACTGGCGGTTGCTCAGAACCTGGGGGTTGTGGGGTGGGTGGAGGCGGTGGTGAACCCGGATCTGCACCGGGTCCTGGGACTGGCGGTTGCTCGGAACCTGGGGGTTGTGGGGTGGGTGTAGGTGGTGGTGGGGCAGGAATGACACCTGTTTCTGGTGGAGGTGGAGGATTAGGAATCGGTTCGTTTGGAGGCTCAACAATTGGACGCTCTGGCTCTCCTTGTTGAGGGGGTTCTGGAAGGGGTGGAGTCCCTGGCTGATTAGGTGGCGAAGGTAAGGGTGGAAGCACCTCAACTGGCGGCTGAACGCGAGGCGGTTCTGGCTCTTCAATGGACGGTTGGCCCGCATGAAATTTCTGAGTCCAGTAGTGGTTATAATTGACATTGCCTGTATCATTGGCCAGGAAATAGTGACCCACCCCAAGTTGAGTCAAGGCTGGGTTGAGAATGTTGGCCCGATGTCCCGAACTATTCATCCACCGCTGAACAACAGCTTCGGGAGTTGCCGACCCAGCGGCAATGTTTTCTGCAGAAGCCCCTGTAATTGAGAAGCCAGTTGCCCGAATTCGATCCGTAAATCGTGACCCATCGGCCCCGGTATGATCAAAGAAGTCCTGTTGGGCCATATTTCGGCTGTGAGTTCGTGCAGCGTCCCTGAGCGAAGGTTCTAAAACCAAAGGTTGCAAGCCTTCCTTAGTTCGCTCCTGATTCACCAGTGCCAAGACTTGCTCTTCAAAACTTGGATTGGGTCCGTCGGACTCAGGCGGTGGTGTGGAGATATTTCCCAGTTCTCCAATAAAGTCATCGGTGGTGAGTGAAGCAACCGAAACGTTATTAAGCTCGGCGATGACCCCACCATTGAGAGAAACATTAGTGGAAGCCCCGGATGCTTGGAGTCGTAAGTCGGCGATGGTAACGCCATCGGGAACACGGAGTTTATCAACTCCCGGCTGGAAGTCAGTAATCACATCGCGATTTGCATTTGATGCTTGTAGGATGAACTCATTGGTTCCGCCACCGCCAGTCAGAGTATCAACACCCCGATCGCCTGACAAGAGATCATTCCCTGCTCCCCCATTGATGGCATCATTTCCTTGTCCCCCAAACAAGGAGTCATTTCCAGAACCACCGGTTACGGTATCGCTGCCAAGATTACCAAACAGGATATTATCTCCAGCCGTGGCCTGAATGCGGTCATCATCACGTCCAGCGGCGATCGTGTCATTTCCTATTCCACCGATAATTGTATCATTTCCAGCATTCCCGAAGACAATTCGTCCGGTGTCGTCATTCTCAAAATAATCATTCCCTCCCAGGAGGGCGATCGCATCTGGAAATTCTGAACTACTTAACTGATTTAACTGATCGGCTGGCAATTGAGCCATGAGGACCTGATCACCCGCGTCTGTCGCAATTCCGAAGTCAAACCCACCATCCGTGACAATATTCAAAACCATGATTTGAAAACCTTAGCCAACTTGCTTAATCACTTGTTTGTTTTTATAGCCGATTTCCCAAGAGGAATCAACCCTAAGTTCCTGAATTTACATAAACTTTATATTTGTAAAATTACAAAAAACAGCATGAATAGTGACAAAAGAAACGCCTCTTTCATCTATTAGCTAATCCTGACATTTAACCCGTATTACCTACGAATAATTACGGAGATGTTAGACTTAGCTCATCATCAATTCAGGTTGTGGATAGCTGACAACGTTAACTCATAGGACTGGCTCCTCCCTGACGGTGACTTGTCCTCAGCCCATCCGAGTCAGGAGAGAAGCTGAGGTAGACAGCGAACCTCATCAGAGGCTCTATAGGTCTGTCGGGATGAACAGGCGAGTTTTACGTAATCCGCCCTGAATTGTTACAAAAATTCATAAAAAGACCCGATATCCCCCCATGTGAGACCCCATGTGGGAGGGAAAATCGGGTTAAGACGTGATGAGATCCAGACCAATCCCTCGTCTCAGTGGGGGGATGATGGGGCGTTAGGAGGAAAAACGGTCTCGCAGCGATCGCATGGCCCCAATCTCATCCTCTCGGGCCATCCTCAAGAACTCATACAGCCAATCCTTAGGAACTTGGGGAAACGTCGGAGGGCGATCGCACTCCACATAGACCCCCGATTGAAGCTGATAAATGCGCCAAATCTGTCCATCAAAGCGCCAAAACTCCGGCACGCCTAAACCCGCATAAAACTGATTTTTGGCAATATCAGTATGAGTAATATCCACCTCAACCACTAAATCTGGGGGCGGATCTTGGGCTAAATCAATAGATCGTCCCTTTACCAAAGGCTGGTTTTGAATGTAATAGGCCTGATCCGGTTCCGCACCTTTTTGGAATTGGGGATAGTTGAGCGTCGTTGACCCCATAGTTTTTAACGAGAATCCCAACATTTCCACCAAAATCACAATAAATCGCTCAATCAAACAGCGAGCAAACTCATGCTCTTCTAGGGGCATTGTGATTTCTAAAAGACCATTATCATAGGTCAAACGAGAACTTCTGGACTGGGGTAAAAGCCTTAATAGATTCAAATAGCCATCCCAATCCATCCCATGAAATACAACCCGCTGTTCACCTTGGGGTTGAACTCGGCTGGGGGGTTCCGGGGCTGCAATCACCATCATGGTCTCAAGGTTGACTTATCTATCAATGCTATCGCACGGTCTTGGACGTTCTTCTCTGTCAAGGTAGTCATGACACAACTCCCCACAGATTCTGTTGAAACTCCTCTGTGGAGAGTTCTCCCATATGGTGAATTGCCCCCACCGAGATGACAGAGGGGGCATGATGGGGCATTGGATTGGCGATCTATTTCCGCATATGGGAGGGTAACTCGATATTGGGCAGAAGGGGTCGCAAATCATCGAAAGAGATGGGGCCATATTTCAGAATCGTGGGGCGATCGAGGGTGCAATCCACCATCGTTCCCCCACGTCCATATTTTGAAGGACCCCCATCAACAATCAGGGGAACCTCACCCTCAAAAAGCTGCATCGCCGAACGAGCGTTTGTGGCTTTGAGATCCGTTGAGAGACTCGCTGAACCCCCCGCCAGGATGAGGGACGTTGATTCAACCAGTTTTTGCACAAACTCATCCGGGCAACAAACCAGTAGAGACGGATAGCCTGCGGTGACAGGGGCCGGGGCTTTGTCGGTTTTTGGCACAATCAAGGTCAATGGGGCGGGAAATTGTTGCAGCAGAAGGTCTGCATCAGCGTTAATGTGGGCCAGGGGGGAGAGGCGATCGCGCGTCGAAAAGACAGCCAGCGGGTTAGGAGAGGACCACCGTTTCAACTGGTGAATCCGGGCCACAGCCTTAGCATTTTCGCCGTCACAGACAAACGCATAGGTGGTGGCGGTGGGGATAATCACCACCTCTCCCTGTTCCAATAACTGCAAAATCTCAGGAATTGCTTGAACAGGATGATTGAGGGTTTGGGTTGGCATTATCAAACTCCGCGATAACTAAAACTTATGCTTTATTTTTTAAAGCACGAGCCGATATTATCACAGGCACGTCAATGGAACTCCCATCCCTATTCCCCGTTCATCACCCCAGCAATCAACTTCCAACAAGGGGCATCTCCCCGCCAATTCGGGGGAACCCAGGGCATCCCTAAACTCACCGTTACCAAACAATGATGACTCGGTTCATAACCCCAATCGAGGCGTTTCACCAACTCTGGGTCCGTAATTCGTCCCTTTAACTGCCGTCCTCCCGTCGTCAGTAACTCACCCTTCCATTGATGACCCCCTTGTTGGCGAACCCTGGCCACATCCGTCGTAAACCGTTGCGTCTCCACCAACTGCAAGGTTCGTCGTTGCTCAAAGGGTAATGCTTGAAGCTGAGGAACCGTCACATACGCTCGTGTATTATGCAAAATCTCAGTCTCAGTCTCACAATAAGGCAAAATTGCCTCGACCGTCACTGTCCCCAACTTCCGCCACATTCCCGGCAAAATCCGTCGATTCTCCGACGCAAAGCCGAAATCTGGTCCTGTTTCAGCTAAGGGAATCTCCCAAACCTCTAGGAGTTTAATATCTTTGACCCGAATCGAATCTACTCGCTGGGGAATGCGACCATCCTCTAGGTCAGAAACCGGTCGAATCCACTGCCCCGTTTCGGGATTTATCCCCGCTAGACATCGTCCCTGATGTTTCCAAGAATTCGCAAGGCAAATGAGTGTTGTCATAGCCATCTAAGTCGAGTTTTACATCTTCAAAGATGCTGAATGTCAACATTTCCCCACTGTTGATTGAGATATTCAGCCACTAACCGTCGATGACAATGATTGGGGCTGGCTTCGCTACAGAGGAAACAGGCTCCATCAATGAGATCGGGGGAAACTTTGTCTTCAATTTTCCGTTGGCGAATTAACTCTAAAAACTGCACTTCGTACTGTTGCCAATCTCCTTTATTTTTCTTGTAGTTGTCCACAATTTCTTTGGTGGGTGCGAGGTCTAGGAGATGGACATAGTCAATATCGCAAATGGTTTTGAGGAAGTATTCTAAATCAGCTTTTTTGGCGAATCCTGCTAGTTGAGAAACGTTGTTTAGGCGAATATCTAAAAGTCGTTTTACTCCGGCATTTTGTAGAGATTCAAAGAAGGTTTTAGCGCCTTTTTTGGTGAAGCCAATGGTAAAGAGTTGAATGGAGTTAGTCATGTTTTACTTCAGAGATAGGGTTAAAGGGTTTATTTGCTCGTTCCTCGTGGCTTTTTTCCTATATTCCATTCCTCGTGACTTGGCTGAAGCCAAGTCATGCCTTTTGGGAGGCTCTGCCTCCCGAGTACAACAGGCGGCAGAGCCGCCAGAGGGCGTGTCACGGCTTCAGCCATGACACGAGGAGAGAGGAGAGAGAGTGGATTTATCCTTGGTTTATTTCTCAACATAAGCAATCTCATGTCCTTGACGTTCATAGGCTTGTGCTAAACACTCCTCTCGACTGGGAAGTTTCTCATCGGGAGGGGCAAAAAGAGACAATTGAACCGCAGGAGTGGGCTGACTTGTGACTGCCTGAAATCCCTGTTTAATGAGGAGTCGTTCTTCTAACTGATGCTGGGATTCTAACTCGCCAGTTTGTAAGATATGATTAACATTGATTTGGGGATTCACCTGTTTGGCATGACGACAGACGAGGATGGCGCGATGACAGGTGAGTGGATCTTTTTCGGCACACATGACGGCAATGCGATGAGTGGTTAATCCCGTAATCAGTCGCTCTATTCCTTGCTGAAACTCCTCGGTTGCGGCAATTTTTTCATAGAGGGCTTTTTTGCCCACATAACAGGCTAAATTATCCGGTCTAGCCCCGAGTTGTTTGCCCAAAAAAACATAATGAATCCCCGCGTCTGCTAGGGATGCCTTAAGATTCGTCTGATTAAAGTGGGGCAAAAAACGGCTGTAGGGAGACGATCGCACATCAGCAAGAGCCGTAATTTGGTGCTGTTTGAGAAGATTGAGAAAATCCTCGATGCTGGAGTTGGAATGTCCAATGCTGAAAAGTTCCATGGCTCGTTCGGGATGTGGATGTCAAAGACGGAGAACGAGGCGGTTGACAGACAAGCTAAGTCGTGTTTGAGAGTCATCTTTAAGTATGAAAGATGACTTAGAGTCTGTCAATCGGTTAAAGTCCAATCGCTTAAAGTCTAATCGCTTAAGGTCGTGGGATGGTGCAAGCCTTGCGATCGCGATCGGACTCAGGAAACTGCCAAGAATAGGCAAAATGACTCACAGAATTGACACTCGGGGCCACTTGCCGAATGGCAGACATCTGAGTCTCCAGAGAAGGGCGATTCGTCACCGATTCTCCCCAAACCCCAGCCAACGCCGGCACAACCCGAGTTTCCTCAGCCGCAAAAGCCATCACCCGTTCCATTTGGTCCGTTAAACAACTGGTATCGCCGCAAACCCCATAGACCATAGGATGCCATTCCATCGAGGGCAAAAAGCGGTCCCAAGGCTGGAGACGGGAATCAAAGCCGTGTTCTCCCACCGGTTGATTGCCATTGGGGAAAAACACCGCCCCTGAGGGGATATTATGAGGATTCACCTGCTCCACCGCGCCATGAACAAAATCGAGAATCCCTTGTACGGCGTGAGCTACACTCAAATTCCAGAGATAATTTTGCAGAGAAACCGCTGGACGACTGACGGCTTGCCAACGGGGTTGCTCATCGTCGGGATGTTCTTGGCGAATTTGCTCAATCTCCGCTTCCCTGAGATAGCCTTGCTGTAGATAACGGTCCAATAGACTGCGGGCAACATCATTACGAGCGCGATCTAACAGAGCATTGCGGGAGGCTTCCCCGTGAATCCACAGTTGTCGAACATTGCTGGCGACCGAATCCCCGCCAGGGAGTCGAGGATAGCGGACATAATCAAATAAAACCCCATCCGGTTGTCGTTCTAGGATGGCATGGAGGAGCAATTCATAGTCTCGTTGAGCTTCAGGACTGTAGGGGTCGATGAAGGTTTGGGAGGCATAACTATGGAGTTCGCTGTCATAGGCTGTTGCTTCTGAACGAGTGCGATTGAGGGTGGTTTCGTTGGCCCCATTGCGGGCCACAGCATTGACGCGATCGCCCCGTTGTCCATAGGAATAGCCAAAATTCATCGTAAAGACCCAAGCATAGACCTTCAGTCCTCGTTCATGGCCCTTACGAATCACCTCCGCCAATAAATCGCGATCGCCCAACTGCGGCGATCGCACCACCGATGGCCACACCGTGGGATTATCATTGAGGGGCAACAAGACCTGGCCATCGTAGAAGACTTCCACATAAATCTCGTTGTAGCCACGACTGACGATGCGATCGAGGACTTCATCCAACACCCCCGGATAGGCATCACAGGAGTAGAGTCGTAGCCAAAGTGCTAAATTTTGCGGCCAATTGTCGCGGCGACAGTTCTCCAAATCCGTCGCGTGGAGTTGAATCTGTCGTTGATACTCCGCCTGGGCCTCGGCATCCCCTTGCACAGCCGCTTGACGTAGAGTTTCTTTCTCAACAATCGCCTCCGCTGGCAGACGACAAGGATTGGAAGGGGCAAATTGGGCTGTAGCGGCCTCAGGAGAACCCAGCAGCGGTGTCAGTCCCAGCGACGAGGCGATCGCCAGCGAAGACATCCGTCCCGACAGCCCACAGGAGAGACGATAAACCAAAGATCCCACCGCCTTAATAGCGGTGGGCGATCCAGCAGAAGACAAGGCAACCATAAGGCCAATAGAGTCGAGGAAACAACGTTAATCCCAAATGCAGGCGATCGCGCCCTGAATCCGTTAAAAACGGGGCGATCGCCCATCACCCGAGTCGCTAGCGACCCCGTTGAACTGCCATTTCAACTTGTTTAAACTCTTGTTCCAAACGCGTTTTTAGCTTGTTCGACAGAGGACGATTACCATAGGAGCGATAATGACCCGCCAGGGCATCCAACGCCGTGTGCATCGTCGTAAACGAGGGCAAACTGGCCACCGAAGAATCCCGGCGATAGAGAGAGAAGAAGTTATCAATACGGGTTTTCGCTTCCGCTTGAGCTTCCATTTTCTCAGGAGTTCCCTCCGGGAGTTCAATGGCTTCGCGCAAGCTACTCACCAAATCCAGAGTATCTTGGCGATAGTCTCCAGTTAAGTTAGACCCAGCCGAAGAACAGCCGGTTAGTCCGACCACCACCACGAGTAAGAGTGCCAAGAGGCGTGAGACCAATCGATTCATAAAACTAAGTTACCGAGCAATAGATGGATTTCAATCCTTCCAATCCTACCGTGATATTGCCCCGGCATCTTGAGCGGGATCAGCTTCACCCCTCCCCCTTGTCAATGGCATAATGCCCAAAAGATGATGCAGCGATTGCCCATCTCACCGTAACCTCACCGTAAACCTCACCGTAACCTGTCATGACCAACCCCATCTTCACCGGCCTGGCTGTAGCCGCCCTAGTTCTCCTTGCCCTCGTCACCGGTGGCATTGCCTATCTAACCTTTGCCGAATGGCGCGATCGCCGTCGCCGCGATCGCGAAAAACGAGAACAACGCTAGACCCGCACCAGAAATCCTCAGCAACCTCATCCCCTGTGCTATATTGGTTTATTGCTGAGTTAACCGAGCCTCTAAACCTATCTTATGTCTCTGACCCAAACCGAAAAACAAGAAATCTTTTCCCAATACCAGACCCACGACACCGATACGGGGTCAGCCGAAGTCCAAGTTGCCATGCTCACCGAGCGCATCAACCGCCTCAGTATGCACCTGCGCCGCAACAAAAAAGACTACTCCTCCCAGCGGGGACTGATGAAAATGATTAGTCAGCGTAAAAGTCTCCTCGGCTATATCCGCAAAAGAAGCGAAGAGGAGTATCGCAACCTGATCACTCGCCTGGGTATTCGCGGTTAAACCCCCTCCCCCAGTCCGATTCACCCAAGTCCGATCCCCTGTCTCCGTTGCCGTCACCCTCAACCTCACCATGGCTTCCGACTCCTCGCGCGATCGCCTCCCCTTTGAACCCGCGAAAAAGCGCAAAAAAGACAAAGCCCCCAAATCAGCCCCAGCCGCCGATTCGGGGGCGGATCGTTCTGAATCGGCAAAACCATCCCCCACCCCCAAAAACGCCGCCAAACCCAGCGCCTCCCCTTCAGGACAGCCTCAAAAAGCCCCCATCCCCGAAGCCGTCAGTCGGCGGATGATCACGCGCATGGCCCTATTTAGCGGCACTCCCACCAGCCTAGGCGTACTGAGTCTAGTTGGGAGTTACTTCATCATTCAAAAAGAGTGGTTCCCCCTCCCCAGCATCGCCGTCTTACTCGTCAGCAGTGGACTCTTTGGCCTAGGAGTTCTCGGACTAAGTTACGGACTCCTCTCGGCCTCCTGGGATGAAGCCGATCCCGGTAGCAAACTGGGTTGGCGCGAATTTCAAACCAACTTTGGACGAATGCGACAAGCCTGGAAGAAAGAATAGCCTAGCGTTAAGTATTAACCATGTTTGGAGGTGAGTCCGTTAGGCTTGCCTCCTCTCTTTTTTTGCCCTTTTACCACACTTTGGTTGATTTGTCAACAAACTCAATCCTGGGAAAATCTGGAGTAGGTTCACTAGAATGGAAAGAGAACCATCGCCCAATGGAATCGGCTGCCAAAGCAACCGACATCCCCAAAAAAACGAATTTTTCAATTGTCAACCGTCAACGGTTAACAAGCCACTGTTAACCGTTGCCTGTCATGTTATAGGAGAAAATCTGAATGATCATCGTCATGAAAGTGGGGACCCCCCAAGACGAAGTTGATCGCCTCAACGAAGAAATGTCCTCACGGGGACTGACCCCCGAAACCATCTTTGGCCGCTACAAAGTCGTCATCGGCTTAGTGGGAGACACCGCCGAACTCGATCCCTTGCAACTGCAAGAGATCAGCCCTTGGATTGAACAAGTCCTGCGCGTCGAAGAACCCTTCAAACGGGCCAGCCGCCAATTCCGTCATGGCGAACCCAGCGACATTTCCGTCACCACCCCCGAGGGACCCGTCCTCTTCGGAGAACATCAACCCGTCGTCACCATCGCCGGCCCCTGTTCCGTCGAAAGCGAAGAGATGATCGTGCAAACGGCCCTAAACGTCAAAGCCGCCGGGGCCAAATTCCTGCGCGGTGGGGCCTACAAACCCCGCACCTCCCCCTACGCCTTCCAAGGTCATGGCGAAAGCGCCCTCGGACTCCTGGCCGCGGCCCGAGAACAATCAGGACTGGGGATTATCACCGAAGTCATGGATGCCGATGACATCGAGAAAATCGCCGAAGTGGCCGATGTCCTGCAAGTGGGGGCGCGGAATATGCAGAACTTTGCCCTCCTCAAAAAAATTGGCGCCCAAGACAAACCCGTTCTCCTCAAACGGGGCATTTCCGCCACCATCGAAGAATGGCTTATGGCCGCCGAATACATCCTCGCCGCCGGGAACCCCAACGTGATTCTCTGCGAACGAGGCATTCGCACCTTCGATCGCCGCTACACCCGTAACACCCTCGACCTCTCCGTCATCCCCGTGTTACGCAGCCTAACCCATCTGCCCATCACCATCGATCCCAGCCATGGAACCGGCTGGGCGCCCCTCGTCCCGGCCATGGCCAAAGCCGCCGTGGCTGCCGGAACCGATGCCCTCATGGTGGAAGTTCACCCCAACCCCCAAAAAGCCCTCTCCGACGGCGCCCAATCCTTAACCCCAGAGGAATTTGAAGACCTGATGGCGGACTTAGCCGTGATCGGCAATGCCGTCGGACGTTGGGAAAAACAACCAGCATTGGTCTAATCCCCTACCAGGGCAGAACCTCACCATTAGCGTGCCAAAAGGTTCCCGTCGTCTCTAAGGTGAGGTCATCAATGCGCTGCAACAAGCCCCCAACGGACTCCGCTGGGGGTATTCCTGTGTGATGGGTCATGGGGGTACTGACGAGGCCCGGATGCAGAATGGCCACAGCAATGCCTCGGGGTTTCAGGTCATGGGAGAGGGACTTCCCCGCCATAGACATGGCCACTTTCGACATCCGATAGCCATAAGACCCACCCGAGGTATTATCCCCAATCGATCCCATGCGACTGGTCATGAGAATCAGTTTTGACCCTTGAGAGAGATTGGGCAATAGGGCCTGAGTCACCCGCAACGTGCCGATCGCATTGACCTCAAACTGACGACGAATCCCATCAAAATCCAGGTTATCGAGGGAAATCGACTGCAAAATCCCGGCATTATTGATGAGAACATCGAGAGGTTTCCCAGCTAAACGAGAGACGAGATCAGCCACCGCCGCCTCAGAGGTAATATCGACACCTGTTTCGACACGAACCCCCAGTTGGTCTAACTCTGGGGAACTCGAACGGCAGACGGCAATCACCTCATCGCCCCGTTGTTTCAGTTGTCGGCAATATTCACGACCAATGCCGCCATTTGCCCCCGTAATGAGATAGGTTGCCATAATCGTCAGTTCAACTCCTGATTGAAAGGTGTTCTGGATCTAGTGTAGGAAATTGCCACCAGACCCTACGATGTTGACATAGGCCCTCACCTATTCCCTGTTCCCTGTTCCCCATTCCCTGTTCCCTGCACCGCACTGAGCCTGTCGAAGTGTTCCCCATTCACTATTCACTATTAACTATTCACTATTAACTATTTCCCCCTCAATGCTCATCCTCACCCTACTCTCCCTGGCGATTTGGATTGGTTTACTGGCCCTGCGAGGTCAGTTTTGGCGATCGCACATTCGCCTCACTCCCGTCCCCGCCAACGTCGATCCCTTACCCACCGTCTGTGCCATTGTCCCGGCCCGCAACGAAGCCGAGTTGCTGCCAAAAACTCTGCGATCGCTGCTACTGCAAGAGATGGTGACAAACTTTCGCGTCATTCTCGTGGACGATCGCAGTGACGATGGAACCGCCGAAATTGCCGAGGCGATCGCCGCCGAAGTGCAAAGCCTCGCCAAGGAGTTAAACCTAAATCTGCCCCAACTCGACATTATCACCGCCGACCCTCTCCCCCCCGGCTGGAGTGGCAAACTCTGGGCCATGGACCAAGGAATCCAGTATGCTCAACGCTACGGCCCCGTCTACTACCTCCTCACCGACGCCGATATCCAACATCATCCCCACAACCTACGACAACTTCTCTTCAAAGCCGAACGGGAAGGCCTCGATCTCGTGTCCCTAATGGTGAAATTGCGTTGCCAGAGTTTTTGGGAACGGCTACTGATTCCCCCATTTATCTATTTCTTCCAAAAACTCTATCCCTTCGATTGGGTAAACAACCCCCAAAAACCTACCGCCGCCGCTGCTGGAGGCTGCATTCTCATTCGTCGTCAGGCCCTCGATCGCATTGGCGGCCTGGCCCGCATCAAACACACCCTCATCGACGACTGTGCCTTAGCCCAAGCCGTCAAACAAGCCGATGGCAACGACTATCACAGTATTTGGTTAGGTCTAAGCGACAAAACCATCAGTTTACGGGCCTATCCTGGACTCTGGAGTATCTGGGGAATGGTGGCCCGAACCGCCTACACCCAACTCAACTACTCTCCCTTACTGTTGCTGCTAACCGTCATCGCCATGGGCCTCACCTATTGGGTTCCTCCCATTGCCCTCATTTGGGGTCTCGCCAACCACCAGTCCTTTATTGCCCTGTTGGGCCTGGCCAGCTGGTCCTTGATGGCCTTTTCCCTTTTTCCCACCCTTTCTCTCTACCGTCAACCGCCATTTTTGGGCCTAATCCTGCCCCTGATTGCCGTCCTCTATACCCTCATGACCCTCGATTCTGCCCTGCGGCATCTCTTGGGGCGAGGAGGCGCTTGGAAAGGGCGAGTCTATCCTGGAGGTTAGGGACGCGATCGCAGCGGCTAACCCCAGCGGCCACCCTATCCCCAACTGCCCAAAGGGTATAAGATAATCTGTGCTGGCTAACCGCCAAACCACTGTTGTTATTGGAACCTTATGGACGCGGCTGAACTATTAAATCGCTATGGCACCGGCGTTCGCGATTTTAGTGGCGTTGATCTACGGCGCATTTCCCTGAGTCGGGCCGATCTGTATCAGATTTGCCTCAAAAATGCCATTCTCAGCGGCGCCTCCCTGACAGATGCAGATTTACGCGGGGCAGACTTGTCCAAAACGGATCTCGCTAACGCCCGTCTCAATGGGGCCTCGTTAGTGGGGGCGAGTCTTTATGGTGCCGATTTAACGCAAGTGGAAATGCGATCGGCGGACTTATATCGCGTTGATTTGCGCCAAGCCTGTCTCAAAGGGGCGGATTTATACGAGTCGGACTTTCGGGAAGTCAACCTGGAGGGGGCCAACCTCTGTGAAGCGAGTTTACGCGGGGCCAACTTCCGCCAGGTGAAGTTAGATCAGGTGAAACTCCATGATGCAGATTTGCGGGGGGCTGACTTACGTGGCGCGAGTTGGATGGGTGTAGAACTCATCCGCGCCTATTTTGAGGAAGCCAACCTCAGTTATGCCAACATGGACGGGGTATCCTTTGAGGGGGCCAATTTACAAAAGGCCAATGTCACCTGTTCGATTTTGACGGGGGCTAATCTCACGGAAGTGAATCTAATGGGGGCCTCGTTAAAGGGGACGAAACTCGATCAAGCCAATCTCTACGGCGCAAACCTCAGTAATGCCGATTTAACGCAAGCGGATTTAAAGATGGCCGATTTAACCAGTGCCGATTTGAGTTATGCCAATCTCACCGGGGCCGATGTCTGGGGCGCCCACATGACAGCCGCCAATCTCCACGGCGCGATTCTCCCCGACGGAACCCGTCACGATTAACCCCTGTCCCCCCCTCTTAAGATACGCCCCTACGTCTTTCCCCTCTTGGGAGGGGCGAGGGGTGGGTTCTTCCCTGTTCCCTGTTCCCTGTTCCCTGTTCCCTGTTCCCTGTTCCCTGTTCCCTGTTCCCTGTTCCCTGTTCCCTGTTCCCTCTTGCCTCTTGCCTTTTGCCTCTTGCCTTTTTACCATGCCTACACCCACCAACAGCCTAGAAACCCAACTCACCGACCTGCAAACGACGGCGATCGCCGCAATCACGGCCACCGAGAGCCTCGATCAGTTAGAATCGCTGCGGGTGAGCTATTTGGGGAAAAAAGGACAAGTCTCGAAGATTCTCGGCGGGATGGGTCAACTCGATAAGGGCGATCGCCCCCGCATCGGTAAGCTGGCCAATGAGGTCAAAACCGCCCTAGAAACCGCCCTCAGTGACAAAAAGGATGAATTGCAACAGGCGGCCATTGAAGCCCGTCTCGCCTCAGAAACCCTCGATGTCACCATGCCGGCGGTGGTGGTTCCCCAAGGTCGTCGTCATCCCCTCAATAGCACCATCGATCGCATCCTAGATATCTTTGTCGGCCTCGGCTACACCGTGGCCACGGGACCAGAAATCGAGACGGATTATTACAACTTCGAGGCCCTGAATACGCCCGCTGATCACCCAGCCCGAGATATGCAGGATACCTTCTATCTGCCGGGCGATCGCCTCTTGCGAACTCACACCTCGTCGGTGCAAATTCGCTATATGGAACAGCAACAGCCCCCCATCCGCGTCGTGGCCCCTGGACGTGTCTATCGTCGCGATACGGTAGATGCCACTCATTCGGCGGTGTTCCATCAAATTGAACTGCTGGCCATTGATGAGGGACTGACGTTCACTGATTTAAAGGGAACGATTCGCGAGTTTGTGCGGCAAATCTTCGGAGACGTGGAAATTCGCTTTCGCCCTAGTTATTTCCCCTTCACTGAACCCAGTGCTGAGGTAGATGTGAAATGGAAGGGAGACTGGCTTGAAGTCCTCGGTTGTGGCACGGTCGATCCCAATGTGCTAAAAGCGGTGGGCTATGACAGTGAGCGCTACACCGGTTTTGCGGCGGGTTTCGGGGTGGAACGCTTTGCCATGGTTCTGCACCAAATGGACGATATCCGCCGCCTCTATAACAGCGATTTGCGGTTCCTCAATCAGTTCAATTAACGACATTATCGATCCGGGCCGGGGCAAACGAGAGGCCAGCGTCCTACGGACTCTCTCGGTATACCTGTTAGGGTGGCAGGGAAAAGAGATCAACATTTTCTTGTTTTGGTAGATCCCCCATGCTCAAACCCCTTTCCCTCATGACTCTGAGCTTAGGCGCAACCCTACTGGCCAACCTCAGCTCGATCGCCCTGGCGAATGACCCAGACTGTCCACAATTCTACGAAGATAGCAGTGGCCAACGAACCTGCTTCGAAAATGGCAGGCCCGTTGAACCCGTCAGTCCACCGAACTATGTCGAGTCTGTGGACTATCTCGAGCAACTCCAGCATTGCCAACCGGTGGCCACGGCCATCGGTTTTGGGAGGATTGTGATTGAAGCGCGGGTGCAAGGTTGGGAGGATGACCGCTGTGTGGTGCAAATGAATGCTTTTAACGTGGAACGGCCCCAACGGCGGGCGGTTTATGCTCTCTGTCGCTATCGTCGCTCGACGCTGGACTTAATGACCGATGAACGAGCCTATGAGCAGGCTCGCACGGGAAACATCACGTTTGACAGTGAGGACTCCAGGGATATGGCCCTTTCTGATGGAACCTTCCAAGATTGTCAATTCAGTGATACTTGGCTCGAAGAATTAGCGGATTGATGGTCTCTTTAACCCCCCAAACTTTCAATTCCTCGGGCCACGGTATAGCCGGCAATGGCCAGTAATAATAGGCGAAATAAGATGTTGACGAGGGAATCGGGCAATTTGGGCAGGGTGCGACTGCCGAATTGCGCTCCCATCATTCCTCCAAAGCCTAACAAGAGTCCCTCTAGCCAGAAGACATTGCCCTCAGTGCTATGTCCGATTAACCCCGATAGGGCGATAAACATAATCGCTCCTAAACTGTTGCGAATGGCGGGTTTGATGGCCATGCCGACGAACAGCATCTGAAGTGGAACCATCACCGCACCGCCGCCAATGCCGAATAGGCCCGAGAGAAATCCGGCCAGAAGTCCGATGCTGATTAGGATAGCTATGGCACGCCATGGGGGAACCGAGTCTATGTCTGGGGTTTGAAGGTCTGGGATTTGAAGGTCTGGGGTTTGAAGGTCTTGGGGGGGCGCGTTTTGGGCCAGTCGCCGACGCAGGCCCATGAAATAGATGGTCAGCAGTTGCAAGGCGGCGAAACTGAAGGCTAAGGCCCAGGCGGGAATCTCTGTGGCGACTGCGGTCCCGAGTTGGGCGGTACTGATGCCGCCGATGGCTAAGCCTACGGACCCTTGAGGCTGTGAGTCTCCGCTTCGCCAATTGCGAATAGTTCCTGAGAGGGCGTTGATGAAGACGGCGACTAGACTGGTGGCGCTGGCCTGTTGGATGGGTAGGCCCCAAGCGAGTAGGCCCGGAACCATCAAAATTCCACCGCCGATGCCGAGGACTCCTGAGGCGATGCCGGTGAGTAGGCCGAGGAACATCAGTAGTAGTTGTCCAATCTCCATCGCTAGGATTTGGGGCGCGGTTGTCGGGCCAGGCGGAACACCTCGGCGGCGAAGTCGGGATTCTCGGACAGGCGGCGAAATAGGGGCGGTAAGTCCTGGGCGTGCTGTTTGAGAAAACTCTCGTAGCGACGAGGGGTGCGCCCCGCTAGAAACACCAGTTCTTCGGCGTTGAGGTTGAGACATTGGGCAATGGCCCGAATCACCTCTTCTTTGGCGGCGTAGTCGGCGCGATCGTTCTCTAGTTTTGAGAGGTAGGTGAAGTCTAATTCTAGTTGCTGGGCTAGGCCTCGCTGGGAGAGGCCTAATTCTTTGCGGGCGCTGCGAATGACTTGTCCAAAGCTTTCTTCCACGATCTGATCCTCGGGGCTAGGGCGCAATGGTCTCCTGGGGCGATCGCCCTCGACCGGCGCTTGGCCTCTTTAGTTTAGCCAGCCCTTGACAAAAAAATCAACGGTCGCTACAGTAGAGATAAGTTGAGTTAAAAATCAACACCGCTAGCGAGAGCGACGCAGCAGACCCCGTTGGATTGGGTTAAGGCCGAGGCCTTAGCTCAATCTGACTTTCCTCGCCAGCCATGAATGAACCACACACTTGAGCCAGCAACAACTTTCAGGAGGATCTTGTCGTGAGTCATGACCAAAAGGACGATAAAACCGTTCGATTTGAGCAATTCCAGGGGATTTTAGCTCGACAGCAACAGCAAGCCTATCGAGTCAGGACGCGAGAGGAAGACGTCCAACAGCATCAGGATCAGCAGTTAGTCGCTCAGGTTGCCGGTTATACCCCCGATGCGATCGTGCGGGGTTTGGCGGATTTGCAACTGGAGGTGGATACGACTGTCAACCAGTTGAGCGATCGCCTGCGGGGGGAGTTCGAGAAGCAAGAGCACCTGCAACGGGCGATCGCCGTTGCTCGGCAACAGCAGCAACAACTTCATGACCTTGGCATTGTGGCCGACTACCTGTATCTGTTGCGGGGAGAACACGCCGAAAAACGACGACAATTGCGCGATCGCATGGCCCAAGAGTACGAAGCCCTCGACAAACGCCGCCAGCAAACCCGCAAACGCTGGCAACAGCAGCAACAGCAGCATCAGGAGGCTTGGGAGGCTAAACGGCAACAGCGGCAAAAACAGCGGCAACAGGAGGAAGCTGATGCGGCCTATCATCAGCAGCAGCAACGACAACGGGATGCGGATGATTATGCCCGAGCCGCCCGAGAGCAGGAGATTGAGTTAGCTCAACAGGGTCAGATGAAGCAGAAAGACTGGACGGCCCGAGAAGCGGTGTTAGCGGCTCATCAGGCTGAGATTGAGCGCGATCGCGCCTCGGTGGCAGGCTTTGAGGAGGAGTTAACCCAGGCTTTTGAAACAGCAAAAACTGAGGCGATCCAAGAGGTGCATCGGCAGTCACGCAGCCGTCGGGAGTTGCTTGAGAAGACTTGGCAGGGACACGAACAAGGCTATCAGGTGAAACTGGAGTCGTTGGAGGCGGTGTTGGCGCAGCAGGATCGGCAACTGGCTGAGATTAACGCTCAATTGCAAGAGGCGCGGCAACAGGCGCGGGCGTTGTCGGTGCAGGCTTTTAGTTAAGGGAATAGGGAACAGGGAACAGGGAACTTCGGAACTGGGAACAGGGAATAGGGAACGGGGAATAGGGAACACCGGATAACCCACCCCGCCCTCTGGGCACCCCTCCCTAGAGGGGAAAGAGGTGGGGCAGACTCTTGTGGTATTGGAAACAAGAATGGCTGAAAGTTTGACAAAAGTTTGACAAAAGTTTGACAAAAGTTTGACAACTTTTGGCTATCACGAAACAACATTTTGGAGAGTTTTATCATGGCTAAACGCATCAACGATCGCAACACTAAGGCTGAAATTTTAGAGGCTTATCAGGCGTTGTTGGATGAGAAAAAACACTTGCAAGCTCAAGTGAAACAGGCACAGCGATCGCCGGACATCAAACCTGCCACCAGTGCCAATTCCTCAACTTCATCAACAGATTCACGTTCGTCTGAGACATCAGACAAGCTAGAACACCCCAAACTTCAGGATTATGACACCCTAGCTCAGTTGCAGCAAATTCAATTGGGATTTGGGGGGTTTATTAGTCAGCTTTCGGAGGTTTTAACCCGAGACTCTAGTCAATTTGCAGAGATTTCAAGTGCTATTGAAGCCGAACAAGAGCGGTTGCGAAATCTCTATGAAATTGAGTCGGTGGATGAAACAACTCTCACAACTTTGGTTGAGAGTTATCGCAACGAATCCAAACAATTTGCCGAAGAATTTGAAACAGAACAGGAGCAATTAGAACAGGAATTGCAAGCTCAGCTAGAAGCTTGGTGCAAAGAACAAGCCGATTGGCAGCATTCCTTTGACGAAGAACGGCAACGACTCGAAACTATCTGGAAACGGGAGAACGAGGAGTATCATTATCAACGAGCCATTGCCCAAGAAATTGACGAGGAACGCTATCAGCAACAGTTACAGGAGCAATACCGTCAACTTGACGAATCTCGACAAGAACAGGAACGGGCTTGGCAGGAGCGAGAAACGGCCATCGCCGAACGGGAAGCCGAGTGGGCCGAGTTACAGGCTAAGGTGGCGGCCTTCCCTGGCCAGCGAGACGAGCAGATTCACAAGGGGAAACGCCAAGGAGAGGCGATCGCCACCCATCAAGTCAACAGCGCTCTGGAACTGCGTCAGCAAGAGATTGAGGGACAACAACGCCGTTACGAGTTGCAAATTGAGGGCTTAGAGCGCACGATTGGCGATCGCCAGCAACAAATCCAGTCTCTGAGTCAACAGCTTGAGGCCACCTTGCAGCAAGTTCAAGAGTTAGCCGTCAAAGCCATTGAAGGCCATGCCAACGGTGAATCGTTGCAGGCCGTCAAAGAGATTGCCCTCGAACAAGCCAAAACAGCGGGACGAACCAAGTAAGCAACGGCATCCGTTAAGATGGACGAGGATGGCAACAAAACCGAGGCAGTCATCCACCATCCACGGTTATGGGGGAATCGTCCAAATCATGCTTATTGAAGATGAAGAACTCCGGGGAATCTTTCAAGAAGCCAGTGAAGATGGCTTACAAAAAATCAAAGCAGGATTGGCCGTGTTACGCGAGAATCCTGACGATACGGAAACCCTAGAGGACTTACTTCGAGAAAGCCATTCCCTCAAAGGTAACGCCGGGATGTTGGGGTTAAAAGATATCGCTACCTTAACCCAACAGTGGGAACATCTACTGAGCCAGGTCAAGGCCGGCCGGGTTAACTTTGATGACGAGATTCAGCAACGGCTAGACGAGGGCTTAACGGCCCTCGAGGGTCTAGTCCGAGAAGCGATCACCGGGGACCCCTCGGGGGTTCAAACCTTCTATGTTTTAGCGAAATTGATGGGATCTCAGGAGTCGGGGGTATCCTCGGATGACCCTGAGGCTCAATCGCCAACGCCGACTCAAGCTCAGACAGACGCGAGTCAACCGCTTTCAGTGGTCCGTCCTCGCTCTCAGCCCCAAGAGATGGCTTCAGAGACGGCTTCACAGATGGCTTCAGAGACGGCTTCAGACACCGTTGAGGTCGATGATATTCTCGCTGAGCTTGAAGCCCAACTGTTAGCCCTAGAAGACCATGATGCAGAGCCGGCCGCTGATCAGACGGAGGGGACAATCCAGCAGAGCGATCGCATTGAGTCTCTATTTCAAAATCTCAGCAGGTTAGAGCAGTTGACGGGGGATGATGGCCCGTTGCAGATCTTAATCCAGAACTGGAAACAGGCTCTGATGACCCTAATCGAGAGTGGCGGCAGTTTTGAAGCCGAAGCCGATCATCTCTACGATGGACTTGATGCCATTCGCGCCCATTTCCACCCGCGCCTGTCCCCGCCGCCGCTGAGTGAGGCGGCCCTCCCCAGTCCCTCGCCAGCGCCCCAAGGAACAGTCAGCCAGGAGACGGCCAATTATATTGAAGATGATGAATTGCGCCATACCTTTCAACAGGCCAGTCAAGATCATCTGCAAAAACTCTATGATGGCTTACTGCATCTTGAACAATTCCCCGAGGATCGAGCCAAACTCGAAGAATTACTACGGGAGATTCATAGCCTCAAAGGAGATGCAGGGATGTTGGGGGTGACGGCGGTGGCCCAGTTGGCTCATGATTGGGAACAGGAGTTGGCACCGGTGAAGTCGGGCCAGGTGAGTCTTAATAATGAACAATGCGATCGCCTGCTGATGGGACTCGATCGCATCCGGGCCTTGATTCATCAGGCGATTACTCCCCCAGAGAACCGGTCTAATCGTGAGCCTGAGGAGGAGAACAACTCGGCGCCGGTGGCGGAAAGTCGCTATATCGAGGATGAGGAGTTACGACAAGCCTTTCAGGTGGCGAGTGAGGATCATTTGCAAAAACTTGATGCGGGCTTGTTGTATTTGGAAGAGCATCCCCAGGATCAGCCAAAGTTGGATGAGGTGTTACGGGAAATCCATAGCATTAAAGGGGATGCAGCTATGTTGGGGATGAGTGATATGGCCCAACTCGCTCATGAGTGGGAACAACAATTGCTACCGGTGAAACAAGGACAACAGGCCTTTGATAGTGGCCTATGCGATCGCCTCGGGGATGGAATTAAAGACTTACGACAACTCGTTGACGAGGCCATCAGCAACAGTCCGGCGCACTTGTCGTTAATGGAGAGTCTGGCTCGACTTCGGGGTGAGACAGGACAAGCGGCCCCCACGCCAACCCATAGCAAACCATCGACGAGGCCGGCTGAGTCGTCGGGAGCCGATAATCGTGATGGGAATTATCGCATTGATACAATTCGGGTTGATACGCAACATCTCGATGCGCTGATGACCACGGCGGGAGAGTTAACCGTAACGAAAATTCGCATCGCCCATCGACTCTCGGAAATTGAAGAAGTGGTGGCCTTCTGGGAAGAGTGGACGCGAGAGGCGAGTAATACGCCCTTAAAACTGAATCAGCCATTCCAGAATGAGTTACAAAAAACCGTTGAGCAGCATAGGGGAGGGACAACCAGGACGAACATGAACGGTCCTGTTCATCAGATGACTGGGGCGATTCAGGCTCCGGTGTCCGAGACAGCGATGCTGAATCTATATCGCTTGCAAGAACAGAATGAAGCTCGTCTCGAAACCTTGGGTACGTTGGTGAATCGGCTTCAAGCGGGGATTGCTGAGGATACAGCCCGCTTAGAAACCCTCGCCGATGACATTGAAGAAGGGGTGCGAACGTTGCGGTTGCTGCCCTTATCGACGATTTTTAATCTATATCCCCGCTTGGTGCGAGATTTAGCGCGATCGCAGGGGAAAGAGGTGCATCTCAAGATTATCGGCGGCGACACCCGGGCCGATAAACGGATTTTGGAGGATATGAAAGATCCTCTGACTCATATTATCCGCAATGCGATCGACCACGGGATTGAATCTCCCGAAGAACGCCAACGTCAGGGAAAACCCAGTAAGGCAACGATTACCCTACGGGGCTACCAAACTGCAAGTACCATTGCCATCGAAGTCAGCGATGATGGACGGGGCTTAGATCTCAAGAAAATCAAAAAAACAGCCATCAAAAACGAGGTGGCCTCGGCCCTCGAACTCGAGACCATGACGCCAAATCAGATCCAAAACTTGATTTTTATGCCCGGTTTCTCGACCCGCAATTTTGTCACCGAAGTGTCGGGCCGGGGTGTGGGATTAGATGTGGTGCGGGCCAATGTGGAACGGCTAAAAGGGTCGGTTCAGGTCAACTCCAATCCAGGCCAGGGCTGTTCGATTCATCTCCAGTTGGGGACCACCTTGGCAACGGCTCATGTGTTACTCCTCGAAGTTCGTCATATTTACCATGAGGCGACGAAGACGGTTCTACCGCGACAGGCCTATGCCCTGCCGGTAGAGTTTGTACAAACGGCATTGATGATTGCCCCGGATGATATCTTTTCTCTGGAAGGCCGAGAGACGATTCTCCATAATAATCAACCCATTTCGGTGGTGCACTTGGCCGATATTTTAGAGTTACCGATTCGGGTGCAGTCCGAGGAACGCTCAACCTCGTTTGCCTGTATTTTATTAAAAGTGGGTGAGGATTGGTTAGGATTATTAGTCGATCGCCTCATTGATGAACAAGATGCCATTCTCAAGCCCCAAAGTAAGCTCCTGAAGCGGGTTCGCAATGTGTCGGGGGCGACGATTCTTGGCACTGGGGAGGTCTGCATGGTCCTCAATCCGGTGGATATCATCAAATCAGTGCGTGGTGTCCATCGTCGGGCCAACGTTAGCCCTGAGCTAGTTCAGTCAGCACCGGTGCAGGCCGAGAGTCCGGCCAAACAAATGCTCTTATTGGTGGAGGATTCGATTACCACTCGTACTCAGGAGAAACGAATTTTGGAGGCCGCCGGGTATGGGGTGGTGACGGCCGTCGATGGACTTGATGGTTACAATAAACTGCGCAGTGGCCGGTTTGATGCGGTGGTTTCAGATATTCAAATGCCGAATCTCGATGGGTTGGAGTTAACGGCTCGGATTCGCTGTCACCAAGAGTATAGTGAATTGCCGATTGTTTTGGTGACCTCTCTGGCGACGGATGAGGATCGTCGTCGCGGTGCTGATGCGGGCGCGAATGCCTATATCACAAAAAGTAGTTTTAATCAAGATGTTTTAGTCGAAACCCTCCAGCGGTTAATCTAAAGGGAGGCTCTTTAAGATTCACTGAGAGATTCACTGAGAGATTTGCTGAGAGATTTGCTGAGAGATTTACTGATTCTGACGACGACCCAATATGCCCATTCGTGTTCTCATTGCTGAAGATTCTCCCGTTGTACAGGTCATTCTGCGGCGGATGTTAGCGACATATCCCGATATTGAGTTAGTAGGCATGGCCCGTACGGGGAAGGAAGCCTTGGCAATGATGTCTCAGGCCCGGCCGGATGTGGTTTGCACGGATTTTCATATGCCGGAGATGAATGGCCTGGAATTGACTCAGGAGATTATGGCCACGATGCCCCGGCCGATTTTGGTCTTGAGTGCGTCGGTGCAGGCAGAGGATACTCAGAATGTGTTTCGGGTCTTGAATGCGGGGGCGGTGGATGTGTTGCCCAAACCGATTGATGGGGGGGTTAACAATTGGAATGATTTGCAGCAGGAGTTGATTACGAAAATTCGGGTGTTGTCGGGGGTGGCGGTGTTTACTCATCGTCGTCAGTTGATGGGCCAATCTCGCAGTCGTCCTCGGGAAATTGCCCCGTCGGCGTTGTCGTCCGTGTCAGCCATCGCGCCGGAGGTGCGGCAGCGACATTATGAGTTGGTGGCGATTGGGGCCTCAACGGGAGGCCCCCAGGCGTTACAGGGGATTTTACGGCAAATTCCCGGAAATTTTCCGGTGCCGGTGGTCTGTGTGCAACATATTAGTCGCGGCTTTTTGACGGGGTTGGTGAATTGGCTCGATGCTGAATGTGCTGTGTCGGTTCGGATTGCTCAGGTGGGAATGCGGGCAGAGCCGGGAGTGGTCTATTTTCCGCCCGAGGATCAGCATTTAACGTTTAGTCGTCGCGGTGTGTTTGCCTCGGCTCCCCTGCCGCCGTTTTCGGGCCATCGTCCGTCGGTGACGGTGACGTTTGAGTCGGTCGCGGCGGTGTATGGACGGCATTGTGTGGGCATTTTGTTGACGGGAATGGGGAAGGATGGGGCTGTGGGGATGCAGGCCATCGCCCAGGCGGGAGGGGTCACGATCGCTCAGGATGAGGCCACGTCGGTGGTGTTTGGGATGCCGAAGGAGGCGATCGCTCTCGGGGCCGCTCAGTATATTCTGCCCTTAGGTGAGATTGCTCCGGTTTTGTTAAAACGCTTGTTCACTATGCCAAGCCTGAGTTAGTAGACCTCGGTTACGTTAAGAATTGAGGGCTAGGGCTTTTCTTTCGCTCCTGGATGGGGAATAATTGGAAGCGGCTAATTCCGAATTCTGTTATCGTTCCATGACTGCTTCTAAAAGACTACCTCTGTCGAGTCGTAAGCGACATTCGCTTAAGTTGTCTCAATCTAAGATCTCGGCGGTGGCTGGGGTGGGCGGAGTTGAGCCGATTGAGCCGTCACCGCTGTTGTTGCAACGATTGACCCGGGGGGTATTTTGTCAACATGGGTTGCGATCGCTGCGGTTATGGGTCTGGCTCGGGTTGCTCTATGGTCGTCAATATCGGTCTTTGTGGGAAGAGGCGACGCCGGGTTCCCCTCGTCTATTTAGTTATGCGCAATGGCGCGATCGCTTTTTTACCGCAGGACATCCCAAGGGGGAGGAAGTTCCACCGCTTCACGATCGCCGCTGTCCCTGTAGTCGCACAGCTTATGATTGGGTGCTGTCGGTCGTCGGTTCGGCGGGGATGGAGGCCTGGATTGAGCAGGTTTGTCTGGAGTTGGGGGTGGAGTTGTCGGAATGGCAGGAACGCTTACAACAGCGGTTGTTTGGGGTGACGCGGCGATCGCTGGCTGATGATTTACGCTTGTTGGTGGAGTTGGGGTTGTTGCAGCGGCGGGGTCATAAGTTTGAGCTGTTGGAGACGTTGCCAACCTGGGTAACTGAACCCGTGGCCAAGACGTTGCCGAGAGACCGTTCTCAGGGTCCGTCGAGTGAGACTCGGGCCTCGGGAGAGGTGCTATTTGCGAATTTGGATTTTGCCAGTTTGGCCCAACGCTATGTTCAGCCGGTGGCGGGGGTGCAGCGGTTTTTTGTCCATCTCGACTATGTGGTACAGGATTGGCAAATTGACCAGGTCGAGGATAGCATCGAGGCCTTGTATCAACTCTGGCAACAGCCTCAAGTGCCGCCGGTGCGCTTGCTCTATCGCAGTTCTCGGCTGCGGGCATCGCGCTCCTGTGTGGTCTATCCGGTCTGTTGTTATTATATGCGGCGATCGATTTATCTCTGCGGCTTTGGCCAAACCCCCACTCGGCAAGGGCAATGGTACAATTTCCGCTTAGATCATATTCAGGCGTTGGAGGCCATGAGTTGGGAGTGCGAGACACTGCCTTTTTTCTTACATCAGCGTTATCAGGAGCAGCGGTTACCGGTTCCCGACGAGATTCGCGCTCAAATGGAATCAGTGTGGGGGTTTGATTTTTATTTACCGGCTCGTCTGTTGATTTTACGGTTTGAACGGCAGTTTCATGAGGGCTATATTGCCCAAACGTTTCGCCATGAGACGTTTAAGCAGATTTCCTATCAGCAGGTTGAACATCATATTCGTGAGTCGGCTGAGCCGGATGAGCGCGAGCGGTTGTTGTCAGTGTGGCGATCGCGCTCCCCGGAAGATGCCTATTATCAGGCACGATACCGTCACGGAGATATCAATGTACAGATGCGTCTGCGGGCCTGGCGACCCTTCGGTGAGGTGTTATGTCCGGCGGTGTTACGGGATGAAATGGCTTCGGAGGTGAAACAGGAACATGGTTGGTATTGGGGATGACGAAACACCCATTGGCGACCGTTGCGAGGATGGGGAGTCTGATTCGAGGGAGAATAGGGGGGCGATGAGTGCGAAGAGGATACCGCCGAAAACGAGAATTTCGCTGACGGTGAGGAGACGGGAGCGAGGAACAGACATAGGGCAATTGGTTAGGGTTTCCAAATGGACTGGATTTGTGGCCACCCCTGGCCAGGGGTATCGCGATCGCGGGTTTGCCAGGTTAACATTGATCGCAGTGACGTACTCCCGACGCCGACCGCTTAGGCGGTACAGCGCGGGCTTCTCCGCCCAGACCGCTTGGATCTGGGTTTCGCGTTTTTGAGTGAGGCGACGTCCAACCCCACTTTCTGAATCAACAGCCCAGAGTTGACATCACGCGGCATAGACGCCCCACAATCAGGACAGTCATGCCAACGCTCAGATAACCCCTTGGGGACTCGGTTCAAACAAATTGCACAGTGCTGGGAGGTTCCCGCTGGATTAACCTTGACGACCTTCTTTCCAGCCTTTGCAGCTTTGAAAGGAAGGATCTCGTTAAGGAACTGGGCAATTCCCGCATCGGCAAAACTCTTGTTCAGACCCGACTTCGCCGATTGACCGTTCGGCAAAAACGTTCCGTCTTCTGCTTGTTTCGCAGGGTTGCGTCGAGACAGGTTGGACACCTTGAGGTCTTCGACAAAAATTACGTCAGCTTTTTCGAGTAATTCGTTTGCCGTCTCAAAATGCCATTGTTTTCGCTGTCTGGCGATGCGTTGATGCAATTTGGCGATACGAGCGTTCAGCTTTCGGCGAGGTTTAGAGCCTTTAGACCTGGCATCTCGCTTCGCTTGAAGTCTCCCCAATTTCTCCTCAGCCTGCCTGTAAAACTTGGGCGGAACCTTGGTCTGGCCGTTCGAACAAGCCATGAAGTATTCCAACCCAGCATCGACACCAATACTATTGGCTTCGGTCGGCTCGATGTCAACGGTGGGTTGCGCAGGAACCGATTTATTTTCAAGGGAAAAGGTCACGTACCAGCCATCGGCTTTCTGCGAAATCGACACCGTTTTGACCGAGAACCCCTCTGGCAGAGGACGATGACGAACAAACCGAACCCAGCCGATTTTGGGTAACCTGACACGATTTCCCTTAACCCAGTCAAGACTCCCTTGAGGATACGTGAACGTGCGATAACGATGCTTGCCCTTGAAACGGGGTTTACCGCTACGCTTGCCGTTCTTGTCTCCTTTGATGAAACGGTCAAACGCTTGCTTGACCCGCTTGACCAGATCCTGAAGCACCTGGGAGTAAGTTGATAGAGGTTAATGGTGAGGCAGACCACATCCATCTCTTGTTCCAGTATTACCCCCAACTGGAGCTACCCAAATTCATCGCTAACTTGAAGTCGGTCTTGAGTCGCAAGCTCAGAGCTGAGTTCGCCGAGCGAGTCAATCAGTTTTATCGCAAATCCGTTTTGTGGAACGAGTCTTACCTACCCCCGCGAGAAGGCTCACGTTGTAATCTTTGATTCAACGTTGAGATGAATCGCGGCAACAACTGTAGTAGAATAGGGAGACACTTCAAGG
>LJZT01000019.1 GCA_001314905.1 Phormidium sp. OSCR | reverse complement strand
CCGCAAGGGGGTGCTGGCGGCTAAAGCCGCTTGAGTCGGTTTTCCTCCCCGCTCTGAAGAGACGGGGCTTCCAACCATCCCAGGAGCTTTTACGTGACATGGGTGGGCTGCCAGATGGCGCTTTTCCCTCACCGACTTTTCATCTATGTCTGACCTTCCTTTTACTCTGGATCAGCTACGCATCCTCAGGGCGATCGCCTCTGAGGGAAGCTTTAAGCGGGCCGCCGATAGCCTGTATGTTTCCCAACCTGCCGTCAGTCTCCAGGTTCAAAACTTAGAGCGACAGTTGGATGTGCCGTTGTTCGATCGCGGCGGACGACGAGCACAATTGACGGAAGCGGGCCACTTACTACTCAGTTATGGCGAGAAAGTTCTGACCCTGTGTCAAGAAACTTGTCGCGCCATTGAAGATCTACAAAATTTACAGGGAGGAACCCTAATTGTCGGCGCCTCCCAAACCACGGGAACCTATCTTCTTCCCCGGACCATTGGTGCTTTCCGTCAACGCTACCCAGATGTAGCGGTGCAACTCCATGTCCATTCAACGCGGCGCACCTCTTGGAGTGTGGCTAATGGACAGGTGGATTTGGCCATTGTTGGCGGCGAAGTCCCCACGGATTTACAAGATTCTTTGGAAGTTATCCCCTACGCCGAAGACGAACTGGCCCTAATTTTACCGGTGTCTCATCCCCTGGCTCAGTTACCCTCGGTCCATAAAGAGGAGTTGTATAACTTGCAATTTATTGCCCTCGACTCTCAATCGACCATTCGCAAGGTCATCGATCGCGTTTTGGCTCGCTGTGATATCGATACACGCCGCCTAACCCTAGAGATGGAACTCAACTCCATTGAGGCGATTAAAAACGCCGTGCAGTCCGGTTTAGGAGCGGCATTTGTTTCCGTCTCGGCGATCGAGAAGGAGTTAGAGATGGGAGTGTTACACCAGGCCACCATTGAGGAAGTCGTGGTCAAACGCACCCTCAATGTGATCTACAATCCCAATCGCTATCGCTCCAAAGCCGCCGAAGCCTTTATCACCGAGATTCTACCCCTGTTCTCCAATCAGGAACTCGACCCGAAACTCCTCGAACCCATTACCCGCGTCAAAGCCAATCACAAGGCTAAAGACGCGCCGGTGGCAGATGTGGCTGAGGTGGAGGTTAAGTCAGTGGCTGAATCTGTGGCCGATTCTGGCGATAGCACTTCATAACGGGCCGATTCGGGTCTGATCTGTCTTCTCGATCTATTCTCTATCCTGTTTTATCTGTTTCGATTATGTTGACGATCGCATTGCCGAAAGGCGCACTTTTAAAGGACAGTATTCGCTCCCTGAAGGCGGTTGGCCTCGATTTTAGTGGTTTCCTAGACTCCTCCAATCGCCAACTTCAGATGTTGGATGAGACGGGAACGGCCCGAGGGTTACTGGTACGGGCCTTAGATGTCCCGGTTTATGTCGAATATGGCCAAGCACAACTGGGAATCGTTGGCTATGATGTCTTGCGGGAAAAACATCCCAATGTGGCCCAGGTGGCGGATTTAGGCTTTGGCGGTTGTCGTCTCTCGGTGGCGGTGAAGGCGTCAAGTCCCTATCGCAGTCCGATTGATTTACCAATTCATGGCCGGGTGGCCTCGAAGTTTGTTACCTGTGCGCGGGACTATTTCCGCAGTTTGGATTTACCGGTAGAAATCGTCCCCCTCTATGGTTCGGTGGAACTTGGTCCGATTACGGGGATGTCTGAGGCGATTGTGGATTTGGTCTCGACGGGACGGACTCTGAAGGAAAATGGTCTGATTGAGATTGAAGTGTTATTTGAGAGTACGGCCCGCTTGGTGGCCCATCCGTTGAGTTATCGCCTCAATCATGATGGCTTGGACGAGATTGTTAAGGAGTTGCGATCGCGCTGTAACCCCTTACCTGTCAGTTAGTCCAGTTTCCCGCTGTTCAGTGTCAGATGGGGGTAAGGACGAATGATTGCTGACCCCCATTTTTCAGCTTAAGATAGAGGGAAACAATCCTAGTGAGACGGGGTAAGCCATGAAGCTGATTCGAGGGATTTTGGGGATTTTTGCCTACGGTGGTGCGGGGTTATTTCTGATCGTTGCGATCGCGCTGCTGTTTGATAGCGAGGGAACGTTTCTTGAAAATTTCTTCAGCTTCCTCATCGGCTTAGGATGCACCATCAGCCTTGCTATGGTAGGACAATGGCTGATGCGACATCCGTCTCTACTTGCTGTCAAACGTCGGAAGTCCATTAAAGCTAATGCTCCGACTGAGGCGGAACGGTTACAGCAAGTGTTTTATCAGATGGTGCAGGCCCACCGGGGTTCTATGACTGTGATGCAGTTTGCGATCGCCTCGGGACTTTCAGGCGAGGCTGCAAAAACCTACTTAGATGAGCAAGCCAAAGACTTTGAAGCGACGTTCCATGTTAGTGACAACGGCACGATCTACTATCAGTTTCCCCTCTAATAAAACAACTTTTTGTATAACGGGGTGACTGAATCTGTAAGATTCCGCTTTACTGTGATTTCTCCAAAACAGCGAAGTCCATCAAAACTTGATAGCAATCTAAAACGAAGACCCAAAATCGTTTTGGTCATCACTCACCAGTCACTATCATCACTGTTATAATAGAGGTAACGCAACCCTTAAGCTGCGAGGTACAGAACAATGGATTATCTCAAGGCAGCACATTACTTCGTCATTAAAGCTTATGAGGATGGTGTTGAAGCAGATATAACCAATATGAAGGTTCAGAAGCTTCTTTACTATGCTCAAAGCTTACATTTAGCTCTTTACGATGAACCTCTCTTCGATGAGCCGATTCAACGTCAGGATATGAAAGAATTAGGCTTGCAAAAACTTGACTTAATCGAACGAGATAACCCAACCTATGAAGGCGTCATGTCTGAGGTCGTGAGTCAGGGGTTAGCCGAGAACTCGTCCACTCGAATTTCTCAAGGAGAGGTGCATGACTGGCTCACAACCCTTCTCGATTGAATCGTCTGATCACTTTCGTCGCTCGTTTAAAAAAAGGAGTCAAAGATACCGAATTGGATTTTGGCCACCTTCGGAGAACTCAACCCAATTTACGGATGTTACCCCGACGTACTGAACATGAGTTAAGCGAAGGTTATATCGACCTTCTCTGTCTGCTGGCTCTACACCAGCATGATTGGCGATGTACAAAGTATTCGTATTTTTATCACCCTCACGATGATAAAGAATAACGCGCTCAACGTTACGATTGGGATCGAGCTTCCACTCACCTGTTAAACCTGTGTTGTCATCATAAAGAACAAAATGTTTACCATGTGTAAAAATAATGACTACATTTTCACTCGGTTTAATAAAGTCACGAGCTTTCATGAATTGTTCCTAAACCTCGATCTCATTGATTTCTTCGTTTGAAGGTTGATAGTCTTGGCCTCGGTGATGTGTCACCAAAGAACGAGCAATTCGTTGCATCAAGTCACGATTTTGCAACACATACAGTGTTTCTTGAGATGGTTCCCCATCCTCCGCCGCTATCACGACAAAATCTGAGTCATTATCACTGCTCATTTAGGCTTCCCCCCCAACCACAACATTATTAATCCGCAAACTCGGGCCGCCACAGCCAACCGGTAAACCATTTTGTCCCCCCTTCCCACAGCCGCCAGACTCATCCCAGTAGAAATCATCGCCAATCGCCTCAATATCCGCCAGGGTTTGAAACACATTGCCCGAGAGAGTAACATCTCGTACCTTCTCCGCCAACTCCCCATTACGAATCATCCAAGCTTCCCCAGCACTAAAGGTAAACATCTCCCCATTGGTCATTCCCCCCAACCAATTACGAGCATAGACTCCCTCCTCAATCCCGGCACAAAGTTGGTCAACGGGGGTGGTTCCGCGACCAATCCAAGTGTTGGTCATGCGGACAATGGGAGAATGCTGATAGTCCAAACAGCGGGCATTTCCCGTGGCGGCTTCTCCCAAGCGTCCGGCGGTTTCCCGAGAATGGAGTCGCCCCACTAATACCCCGTTTTCAATCAGTTGGGTGGTGGTGGCGGGGGTGGCTTCATCGTCGTAGAAATAACTGCCGCGATGACCTTGGGGGGCCGCCCCGTCAAAAATTTGTAGGTCCTCGCCGCCAAAGCGTCGCCCCAGGGTCATGACTTCGAGTAAGTCTGGGTTCTCGTAGGCCATGTCGGCCTCCGAAAGATGACCGAAGGCTTCATGGACGAATAAACCGCTGAGAATGGGGTCAATGACGACGCGATACGTCCCCCCCCGCACGGAGGGTAATTCCAAGGCTTCTACCGCCCGTTCTGCGGCGCTTTTGACCTGTTTATCGAGGGCGGTCATATCGTCATAGCCACGGCGAGAGCCACTGGTTTCACGGCCGGTTTGTACGGTTTCTCCGTCGCGGGCCGTAGCGGCGAACCGCATTTCTAGATCCACCCAGGATTGGTCGATGAAGGAGCCTTCTGAGGTGGCAATGAGGAGGCGTTTGGCACAGTCGCTATAGCGGACGGAGGTGGTGGCAATGCGGGGGCTGACGCTTAGCAGTTGCTCGATATAGCGATCGCAGAGGTCTTTTTTGTCCTTCAAGTCAATCTGTCGGGGGTCGGTTCGCGTCAGGGGCAATTGACAGATATCGCTGAGGATGGGAATGGGGGCTAGTTCCGTCTGTTCACAACCCACTAGGCGGGCCGCCGTAACCGCTTCTTGGACGCGATCGCCGAGATGAGAGAGTCGGTTAAAACTCGAAAAGCCCCAACCTCCTTTGTAACAGGCCCGCACCTGACCCCCTAGGCTGACATCTTCGCTGAGGGTTTCAATTTGATGGTCAGCATGAGACTCCTTCTGAATCCCTCGGATAAAGATATCGGTGCCCTCGGACGCTTCGAGGCGGATGGCGAGATAATCCACGCGATGTTGATAGCGTTTGAGGGTATCGCTAATTTGATTTTGCAGGTCAGCTAGAGGGTTCGCCATGCTAGGAAACGTCAGTCCTGGGGTTAGTTTTGGAGGTGGGACGAGGGGGGGGCAATTCGTCGAGAATCCGGAATCGCACATGGTTGATGGCTAAGTCTCCCATGGAGACTTCGGTTTTGGGCAGTCGCTTGCCGTCTTTAATCAGACTTTCAAATTTCGCCCCTTTGACTAATTCTAGGTGATACCAAGCCAAGCCCATGAAGAAACGCAGGGGGTGGGGGCCGCGATCGCTCATGCCATCAGGGTTCGACTCCATAGGAATCCAGCCATAGCCAGGGACAAAGAACTCGAGCCAGACATGGTTAAAGTCCGGTTGCATAGGGACTTCCCGTAGTTCCGCTTGGGCGGGGCATTTATAGCGGCCCACGGTCCGACAGGCAATGCCATTGAGACGCAACAGGGCCAGGAGAATCCCGACATATTCCCCACAGGACCCCATCCCCCGTTTCAGGGCTACATCGGGGGTATCAATATGGGGTTTGATGCCATATTCGAGGCGATCGTAGACATAATCGCGGATACTCAAGACTTGCCGCAACAGGTTGGTTTCACTACCAACGGCGTTACGGGCCGCCCGCTGGACGGTGTCGGTGTCCATAGCCAGGTTGTCATTATCCACCAGATAGCGTTCGGGATACTCTGGGGGTAACTCCGGTAATTCGGTCACATTGCCGGGTTTGAGGTTATATTTAATCCCTCGCACATCTAAGATGGCTTTCCAGCCGAAAATCCGGGCTTCAAAGGGTTTGAGATGGTCAAACTTGAAGACGGCCATGGGTTGTTCTTGGATGACCCGCGTTTCAAAGGGGAGGCCGATCGACTCGATGCCGTGAACCCTTTGGCGGGGGGTATCCACGGGAAGGGCGATGTGCCATTCAAAGTCTTTGAGTTCCACTGCATCGAGGGGGGAGAGTTCCTCGGTGTAGGTCATTTCGATGCGGTAGCCATTGGAGAGGGTGTAATGCTCTTCGGCGTTGTGATAGATGTGGAGGGGATGGATGAAGGTGCGATCGCGGAAGGTGAGTTGATAGGGATTCGCGGCGTTGGGGTCATCCCGAATGTAGGGTTCTTCGTAGGCGTAGGCGACGTAGAGAAGATCCTCGTCAAGTTCAGGATGAGGATAGAAGGTCAGGGCTGTAGGGGAGGAGAAGGGAGTGAGAACGCTAAAGTGCATGGACCCAGTGCCGCGATCCATACAGTACACGGTTTGCTCAACGGTATCGGTGACCCAGAGTTCCTCGCCGCGAACGGCTAGGTTTTCGACGCCAACGCCTGGGGCGTAAAAGCTGGTAATTTCTTTTTGGCTTTCTCGGGAGAAGACGTAGATGAGGGCTTCTTTCTGGCAACTGACGTAAATGGCCCCACCCTGAACGGCCACCCCTTGTAAGGCGTAGGGAAGGGTGATAAAGCGTTGGGCGATGAAGTCATCGAGGTTACAGAAGTAGATGCTATCGCCTCGGGTGAACCAGAGGCTGTTTTCCCAAATGGTCATCCCTCCCACTCCGATAAAATCGGCGGCGTTATGGGGGTTTAAGATGCGGGTATCGTCGCTTTCTGGGTTGACGGCGATGATATAGCCCCGAACGGCATCCACGGCGATGAGTTCTGGCTGGGTTTGGCCGGTGTCTGGATTGGCGGCCGGAAGCACAGCGAGTCCATGAAGGGCATAGACGCCATGGGGTCGGAGGGTCTGTCGTTCGAGAGGCTGAGTCATGGCAGAAGGGGGGCAAAAAGGGCAACGGGCAACGGTCAACCGGGAGAATGCGTGATTCGGTTTTGCCCTGGGTGACTGTTTACGGTAGCACTGTCCGCGTTCGGGGAACTGATTGCTAGACTACCATTCCTCGGGGATAGGGGAGAGGTGGATGAGATGGGCTGTTATTCGGCGACGGCGGCTTGGCTGGTTTTGGCGAGATAGATGCCGCTAAAGACGATGATAAAGGCAATGCCGGTGATTAGGTTCAGGGCTTCGTTAAAGATACACCAGGCCAGCAGGGCACTCACCATGGGTTCGAGGAGGAGAAAGAGGGAGACGAAACTCGAGGAGAGTTTGTCCATACTCTGGGCGAGAAGTCGTTGGCCTAAGCCTTCGCTGATGAGGGCGAGTCCGAGGACGGCTAGCCAGGTGTTGAGTGTTTGGGGAAACAGTTGTCCTTCGATGAGGAACACGAGGGGGAGAAGCAGGAGGCTGCCGATTCCGCAACGCCAGAGGAGGATGGTGGTGGCACTGAAGCGCGATCGCAGTTGTTCGACGATGAGAAAGTACAGTCCTAAGAAGACGGCGGAGAGGAGGGCGTAGCTGTCTCCGAGGAGGGTTCCGGCACTGCCGTTAATGTCTTCGAGTCCTAGGGCGATCGCTCCGACGAGGGCAATGGTCATGCCAATTAGAAAGCGACGGTCAAATTTTTTGTCTAACCAGAGCCAACTTCCTAAACTTGTAAAGATTGGGGTTAGGTTGTTGAGCAACATACTTTTGGCAACGGTGGTATATTGCAGGGAAATGGCCCACAATACTAATGAGGTGATGGCAACGGCACCCACGCCAATTAGGAGCAGCCATTGCTGGCGCGTGATGGCTTGAATCTCTTGGACTGGCTCGGTTGGCGAGATTCGGCTTTGGCAGAAACGACCGAAGCCGAAAATAATAAAGAAGAAGAATAAACGGTTGAAGACCGTGGCGTTGGCTCCGAGTTCCAGTTCGCTGAGTTTGATAAAGATTGGGGCAAAGGAGACTGAGATTAAGGCGATACAGAGACTGATTAGGGCTAGGCGATCGCCCTGTTTGACTTCTTTTGTTAAGTCGGCGATCGCTCCCTGAGACCTATTCACGGAACTCGACATTAGATTTGGCAACCTGATAATTTGACTCCATTCACGTGGGCGATCGTTCCCCATTTTGGGGATGAGAGTTCTAACCCACCACCCCTGAGGGGGTTGACCTCCAGGGTTCTTGTATCTTCACCACTCCTGAGTCGGGCTGACAGTCTAATGGAATACAAAATCAAGGAATTTTATAAGTTTTAAGTGAGTATTGATTGATTTTTAAATCAACTTAACTGATTTGGGGGGATTTTCTAAAAATGCGCAGGCTAGATGTTTGACTTCGCGTCCCTGACGAAGCCCACAACATCATTTTAGCATAATCTTTGTGGAATGGTGACTTGATCCTCGGGAATTTCGTCAAAAAAAGGGAAGGATCAGGCCAAATCAGCCAATTTGTTGCTGTCTGTAACAAAATATAGACGATTCTTGGAAGCGGGACTTTTACCTCGAACTCGCTCGATTTAAGGGCTGGAGCGTTCGGCAACTCAACGATCGCATCGACTCCATGCTATAGCAAAAGTTGGTCTGAATGGGACGAAAGGCAAGAGGCAAGAGGCAAGAGGGGGAAGAAGTGAATCGTGAATCGTGAATCGTGAATCGTGAATCGTGAATAGGCAAGAGGCAAGAGACATAACCCACCCCTAACCCCTCCGGTGGAGGGGAAGGCAAGAGGTAGGAGATTCTCTTCCAACTCAGAGTATCCTTGCTGAGTGTCAATCAGGCAATCTTCGATTGCTATATTCGAGTGTACCGCCTCTCCGGCTCAGGAGGGCAGTTCGCCATCATCTGTCATCGCCCTCCCCCAACCTTGATGTGTGGGTTAGGTTCAAAAGTTTTTTGAAACAGCTTGTTTGTTAATTCTCAACAGAACTTGAGCGACTAAAGACATCGTGGGTAAGAAGATTGCTCCCAGTCCCCAGGCGAAAATGGGAGTCGAAACAAAGTTAATTCCCAAACTAATCAAGACAACGTTGGCTGGGAAAGCAGCGACGTTTGAGTAAGGATTACGAGCGTCTGCCTCAAATGAGTGAATGCTGTGTCTATCAAGCGATGACCGCTCTGATGCTTCAACGCCTTACATGGAAATTTTTAGGAGTCGGAGAAACTCGGTGTCACCCCCTTGAGCAACTAAGACACCCGGTGTCTCCAAAGACACCGAGTGTCTGACCCCCAGCAACAAATCCCGAGCCAAGTTTAGGAACCCCGACGACTCGGGTCGAATAGCAGAAGCCGGGTCACACCCTTGAGCAACTAAGACACCCGGTGTCTGACCCCCGCAACAAATCGCGCCTAAGTTTAAGAACCCCGACGACTCGGGTCGAATAGCAGAAGCCGGGTTTCTTGAAGAAACTCGGCTTCTCATTTATTGGCAAAGCAATTTGTGTTATAAAATTGCTTTAATCCCGCTTGGGCGGCTTCGTTATTTCCCGATTGAGGGGAGTGCCAGGTATTGAATTCGCGAAACACTTATTCTGTCGTTAACATCCGTGTGGAGAGGGTTCAAAAATAGAAATTTTTTGCGGACTGAAGCCTTTATTTGCTACAGTTTACAAGTCGTTGCGCGAGAGAAGAGTAGCCATCTCCCGCCTTCCCGAACTATAAAACCTAAACCAATAAAACAAAGAACCAAATCCCCAAAACCAAGACCGACCACCGGTACCCCCATTGGGAGGGACGCATGACTACCTTGTTTTATAATACGACGGTAACTCAAAAACTCTCCTCCTTCACGCCACCCCACTCGATCGCAAAATCTCAACCAGTCATCATTATAACTTGTCGGACTCCCGCATTCAATCCAAATTTTCTTCTGGACGCTAAAGCCAAATTTACCCTGGCTGTAGTGAACCCACAGCGTATCAATAATCTTCAAATCCTTGCAAGGAAACCGCTCAATATCTTCTACTCGTAACCATCCCTCATCTGCTCGTCCCATCACCTCACACATTCGCTCCGCCGTTTCCCGGTCAGCGTCTCCCCACCGCTTCGCCGCCAGTAAATCCCGCAGTTTATAATAGTTAATTCCCGGACGTTCTGAAGACAGGTCTAAATCTGCAATGCTCGATAAAGTGTACCCAAAGCTCGACGAACGCGGTTGAACTGCATCGAGTACCTGCTGAGCCGTCCAGCGTTTGCGTCGATTCTGCTGCAAACATCCCTGCACAATTTCCTGCAACTCCGAGGGAACTGGCGGTAAATTGAGATTGCAATTCATCACCTGCTTGAGCAGTTGCGTTTGTTCCTGGAACTGATAGGGAATTTTCCCCGTTACCACATTGACAATCATAATTCCCAATGACCAAATATCCCAGGCTTTGGAAATTCGATGCTTGTCATCCCAAGCTTCTGGGGGCATATAGGCGATGGTTCCAATGGGATTTGAGGTTTGGGCATAACTCCGGTTTCCCAAGCTACGAATTAAGCCAAAGTCCGAGAGTTTCCAACACCCATTAGACCAGAGAACGTTGCCCGGTTTCAGGTCGCGATGCACTTTATTCTGACGGTGGAGATAGTCCAACCCCGCCGCCACTTCACGAATCAACGTTTGGGTTTCGCTGACGGAGAGTTTCCCTTGTTCGAGTCGCTCTTGTAGGGAATAGTCGGCCTGTTCCATGACTAAATACAACAGTGAGATGTTATTAAACCCGGATTCACCGGCGGTATGGGAGCGAATTAGATAAGGATGGTCGAGGCGAGTGGCTTCCATCAACTCAATTAGTTGTTGGTTGTCGTCATCGGGAATAATTTTAACGGCCACCTGTCGCAGCAGGTTATCGCGAACGACTTCATCGGCCAGGAAGACGGCGCCAAATCCTCCGGCGCCCAGGAGTTCTCGCAGATGGTATTTGTTGTCAATAACGGCTCCTTCGAGCATTCTAAACATCATTAGAGATTGGTTCATGATTCTCACCTTGACGTGGAGGATGGCTGGGGGGATTGCGATATATCCAGCTTAGACGGGTTGAGGGAGAATTTCTATGGTAGGAACATGGAAGTTGCATGGAAATTAGATGGAATTGCTGGCTGGATTGGCGGACAACTCGGGTCGAATACCAGAAGCCGGGTTTCTTGAAGAAACTCGGTGTCCCTAGAGTCACACCCTTGAGCAACTAAGACACCCGGTGTCTCCAAAGACACCGAGTGTCTGACCCCCGCAACAAATCCCGACCTAAGTTTAGGAACTCTGACGACTCGGGTCGAATACCAGAAGCCGGGTTTCTTGAAGAAACTCGGCTTCTCATTTATTGGCGAATTAACTTGTGTTATAAAATTGCTTTAATCCCGCTTGGGCGGCTTCTTTGTTTCCTGAATGAGGGGAGTGCCAGGTATTGAATTCAAGGGAACACTTATTCTGTCGTTAATATCCGTGTGGAGAGGGTTCAAAAATAGAAATTTGTTGCGGACTGAAGCCTTTATTTGCTACAGTTTACAAGTCGTTGCGCGAGAGAAGAGACAATGCCAACCGTAGACTCAAATTTTCAAACCAAAGACCAACCAATACCTTACCCACAAACCCAAATTTCACCAACCCAACCCACAATACAGGGATGGTTCCCGGGGTTCCACTGCTGGGTAAATTTTCCACTCGATTCAAAATTTCGGAATGTCTCATCCACTTTCCTCCTTCACGCCACCCCACTCGCTCGCAAAATCTCAACCAGTCATCACTATAACTTGTCGGACTCCCACATTCAATCCAAATTTTCTTCTGGACGCTAAAGCCAAATTTACCCTGGCTGTAGTGAACCCACAGCGTATCAATAATCTTCAAATCCTTGCAAGGAAACTGCTCGATATCTTCTACTCGTAACCATCCCTCCTCTGCTCGTCCCATCACCTCACACATTCGGGCCGCCGTTTCCTCGTCAGCGTCCTCCCACCGCTTCGCCGCCAGTAAATCCCGGAGTTTATAATAGTTAATTCCAGCACGTTTTGAAGACAAATCTAACTGGTCAATACTGGGTAAAGTTTCCTGACACGGTTTAACCGCATCCAGAACTTGTTGAGCCGTCCAGCGTTCCTTAGGATTTTTCACAAAACACCCCTTGAGAATTGTTAAAAACTCATCCGATAACCCTTCAGGAAACTCGGGTTCCTGCATCATCACCTTCATCATTAACTCTGGTCCGGTGATGGTATTTGCCGAAAATGGATGTTTTCCCGTTAACATCTGCTGAAGTAAAATTCCCAACGACCAAACATCCCATCCGGGACGAATTTCACCTTGATAAGACTCTGGGGGTTGATAGACAGGGGTTCCAATTTGCTGAGTGGTTTTGGTCGAAGTTCCTTGGGTTAACACCCGAGAAATGCCAAAGTCAGCCACTTTCCACACCTCACCGACCCGTAAAATATTCTCCGGTTTTAGGTCGCGATGGACAATATTTTGACTGTGGAGAAACACTAACGCCGAGGCAATTTGACCGATGATGTTGCGAACCTCTTGCGGCGGTAACGTCTCCCGTTTTGCTAAATACTGGCTCAAGGATTCTGTAGCGGGTTCCATCGCCAACCCCAAATATTTCTCCTCCTCGTCTTCCTCGTCCTCAAACCCCACTTCTGAACTGAAACAATCTAATAAATGAGGATGCTTGAGGCGGGTGGCGAGGCGCAATTCTGCAATTTGCACATCGAGTTGAGAGGTTTCTACGAGGAAAACTTTCAAAGCTACTTGTCGAATCACACGGTCGGCAATCACTTCGTTGGCGAGGAATACGCCGCCAAAACTTCCTGAGTCGATGAACTGAACCAGATGATATTTGTGGTTAAATTGCTCTCCGACCATTTTTTTCCAAAAACGTCTGTCCATGGTCTGTCTGTGGGTAATGTTGATGGTGGAACTCTCCAAGTTGTTAACCCCAGTTGGGATTCGCGGCTTGGACTCTGGTATATCTAGCTTAGACGACTTGGGGGAAAGGTTCTATGGTAAATACATGGAAGTTGGATGGAAATTAGATGGAATTACTGGGTGGGTTGGGACGACTGGGGTTGAGGACCAGAAACCGGGTTTCTTGGAGAAACTCGGTTTCAATTCGCGGTTTCAATTCGGGCCAGATATCTCTGGGCTAATTGGGACAGCCTGTGTCTTCTAAGATACCGACAGCTCAGTTCAGTGGTGACTACTATTGGTCGCCTCTTCGCCAGGCTCTGTTACTTGTCCAGGTTCACCTGGTGTTAGACTAGGCTGGCGCGATAAGTTAACAACTTTTCTGCCACTTTCAGCTTGCTGCTTTTGCAAATCCGCGAAAAGTGCTTTTAAGTCATGGTTAAATGACTGTGAATACTCTTCACGAATTTTGTGAATCTCTTCTACGATTGGGTCTTGATACATTATCAATCTCCGAGAAGCTCATAGGGTGTACAAAGAATTGGCAATTCATAGCCAAAATCAAGGCTAATTTCTGCTAATTTTTTTTGGATTTGGGCATTTGCTATGTGTTTACAGTTCCAGGTCAGCAGGTAATCCATATTATGAATGGTTGCGGTTGCAATATGAATAGCATCAATATCGGCTTTTGCCGGAAGACTACTGCGCCCCAAAAAACTGCTCTGCTAAATCAAGGACAGATTGATCTAGATCAAGTAATACCAAATCGCGGATGATTTCCAGTCTTTAAGCAGCTATTTTAGCATCACCTTGTGAGGTTTCTTTCACAACTGCTTGTGAAGAGTAGAGTTGAAAGGAACTGCGGCGTGTCTCCCACCACTCCCTTGTGATCTGAATATTGGCAGCCACAACAAGGTCTCTGCTGGGTCGAGCAGTCAGGTAGCCTAAGATGCTAGTTTCAATGTAGACGGTTTCACTCATACAGACAGATGCCAACTGTCTTTATCTTAAACTAAAGGATGATGCTTCCACTGACGAGGAAAGAAACTCGGTTTCAATTCGGGCCAGCCATCGCTAGTCCAATTCGGACACCCGGTGTCTCTAAAGACACCGAGTGTCTGACCCCCAGCAACAAATCCCGACCTAAGTTTAGGAACTCTGACGACTTGGGTTGAGGACCAGAAACCGGGTTTCTTGAACAATACCTTCGCCAAAAAGGGGAGGGCTAATGTAGTACACTTGTGGTTTACCACAACGACAAATGACATCTACATTAGCCCATGAAGGATATCCTAGCACTTTTACAATGCCTCAGCCCCGTCCTAGGGGCCACAAGTGTCCGTCAATTAAGCCGGATTGCCAAAGCCATACTGGCAATGGAGGGCCGAGTGACCATGTTGGGGATTTCTCGTTGGACTTCGGTTGGGGGCAGTTATCGCACGGTACAACGATTTTTTGACACAGTTTTACCTTGGTCCACAATGTTGTGGATTTTTTTTCGGGAGCATTTGTTCAACAAAGATGACATTTACTTGCTCGCTGGAGATGAGGTCGTTGTCACCAAAGCTGGTAAAAAGACTCACGGTCTTGATAATTTTTTTTTCAGTTTATATGGGAAGCAAGTGCCAGGTTTGTCTTTTTTGCGTTATCGCTCGTTAGCGTTGAACAGAGAAAATCATTTCCCATTCACATTGAACAAACCCTAAAAACTCCCGAAGAAAAAGCCGCTGCTCTCAAAAAGAAACAGGATAAATCTCATAAACGAAAAGCATCCAAACAGACTAAATCTCGCCAAACAAATGAAGTCAATCTCCAAAAAGCAGAAACAAAATCTATCGTAAAAAACAAAGGAGTTCGACCAAAAGGCGGCAAAAATAAAGATAAAACCCAAGTTGTTTTTACTGCCGAGCTATTGCGAATTAAAGCGGCAATCTCCAAGGTTTTCAGCCATCTTAATCCATTTTTGCCTTTGACGTATTTATTGCTAGACGGGCATTTCGGAAACAATAACGCATTACAAATGGCTCGTCAATTGAACCTTCATTTAATTGCCAAATTGCGCCAAGACTCGGCTTTTTATTTTCCTTACGAACCGTCTGAATCAGAACAGAAAACCAGGACTAAGTATGGCAATAGGCTGAAAATTGGTCAACTTGCTGCCAAGTATTTAAAAGAAAAGACAACGGACAAGGACAAAATTACAACAGAGATTTATTAAGCCACTCTTCTGCACAAAGAATTTGCACAAGCTTTGAATGTGGTGATTATCATTAAGATAAACCAGCGAACTTCAAGCCAAAGCCATGTCATTTTATTTTCTAGTGATTTAGATTTGAACCATGAGAAAATAATTGACTATTATCGCTTACGATTCCAAATCGAGTTTAATTTTAGAGATGCTAAACAATGTTGGGGATTAGAAGACTTTATGAATGTTAAGGAGACCGGGGTGACCAATGCGGCTAATCTTTCATTTTTTATGGTGAATTTATCCCATTATCTGTTAAAGGTAACCCAGACGTGGCCTCGGTGCAGTGTTCTGGATCTCAAACGTCAATTTCGAGGGTATCGTTATGCGGAAGAAAGCATAAAACTGCTTAAGGAAAAACCTGACCCAGTTTTAGTGGGTCAGATTTTGCAACGCTTATCCAGTCTGGGTTGTATCCATAAACATTCGCAGCAGGCCAGTGACCATTAAATTGGCGAAGGTATTGTTCAAGACACCCGGTTTCTGGGAGTCGCCCTAGGTTAACCTATCAGGCGCTTACTTCGCCCCAGCCGGCATCCCTAAGATGTCCTCAATCTTGGGCATATCCTCAAGGGGAATCACGCGACCCTCATCCTCAAAGCCAACCAGCTCATTGAAGTTGAGATAGCGATACAACTCACCCGCAAACGGGTCAATCTTATCCTTCATAATCTCCAGATACTCCTCCTTCGTGGGAATCCGGCCCAGTAGCGCACAAACCGCCGCTAACTCCGCCGAACCCAGATAGACTCGCGCTCCCTTACCCATACGGTTATTGAAGTTACGAGTCGAAGTGGAGAAGACCGTGGCCTCGTCTTCCACGCGGGCCTGGTTGCCCATACAGAGAGAACATCCCGGCATCTCCGTGCGCGCACCCGCCGCTGCGAAGACTCCATAAATCCCTTCCTCGCGCAATTGCTTCTCATCCATGCGGGTGGGGGGACAAATCCAGAGCCGCACTTTCACGGGGCCAGCCCCTTCCAACACCTTCGCCGCAGCTCGGTAATGGCCAATGTTGGTCATACAAGAGCCGATGAAGACCTCATCAATCTTGTCATTGGCGCATTCGGACATTAACTTGACATTGTCCGGGTCATTGGGGGCGGCGACGATGGGTTCGGTAATTTCGCTGAGATTCACCTCTAGGGTGTCCGCATACTCGGCATCCTTATCGGCCGACATTAACTCAGGATTGGCTAACCACTCCTCCATCTTGGCGGCGCGACGCATCAGAGTACGGGCATCTTGATAACCCCGAGCGACCATGTTTTTCAACAGCACGACGTTGGAGCGCAGATACTCGGAAATGGTCTCAGTTCCTAACTTAATCGTGCAACCCGAACAAGACCGCTCTGCCGTCGCATCGGTTAACTCGAAGGCTTGCTCAACTTTCAAATCGGGCAATCCTTCCATTTCCATAATCCGCCCGGCGAAGAGGTTTTTCTTGTTCTCTTTACCGACGGTGAGTTTGCCTTCTTGAATGGCAACCCAGGGAATGGCGTTGACGATATCCCGCAGGGTGACACCGGGTTGTAACTCCCCAGTGAAGCGCACTAATACGGATTCGGGCATATCCAAGGGCATGACCCCGAGGGCAGCGGCGAAGGCCACTAACCCGGAACCAGCGGGGAAGGAAATCCCCAAGGGAAAACGGGTGTGGGAGTCGCCGCCGGTTCCCACGGTGTCGGGAAGTAGCATCCGGTTGAGCCAGGAGTGGATGATGCCATCGCCGGGACGGAGGGAGACGCCGCCTCGGGTGGAGAAGAAGTCGGGCAGGTCTTTGTGGGTGTTAATGTCCACCGGCTTGGGATAGGCGGCGGTGTGGCAGAAGGTTTGTAGGGTGAGGTCGGCGGAGAAGCCGAGACAGGCGAGTTCCTTGAGTTCGTCGCGCGTCATGGGGCCGGTGGTGTCTTGGGAGCCGACGGTGGTCATGACTGGCTCGCAGGAGGTTCCGGGGCGCACACCGGGGAGTCCGCAGGCTTGGCCGACCATTTTTTGGGCTAGGGTGAAGCCTTTGTTGCTGATTTTGGGGATTTCGGGACGGGCGAAGAGGTCGGTGATGTCGAGGCCCAAGGCTTCGCGGGTTTTGTCGGTGAGACTGCGACCAATTAGGAGGGGAATGCGCCCGCCGGCCCGCACTTCGTCGAGGATGGTGTTGGGTTTGACGGTGAAGGTGGTTAGGAGTTCGCCGTTTTTGGTGATTTCCCCTTTGTAGGGATGGATGGTGATGATGTCTCCGGTTTCCATTTGGGTGACGTCGCACTCGATGGGGAAGCCACCGGAGTCTTCGGCGGTGTTGAAGAAAATTGGCGCGATGCTTCCGCCGAGGATGAAGCCGCCGGAGCGTTTGTTGGGAACGTAGGGGATGTCATGACCGATGTGCCACAACAGGGAGTTGATGGCGGATTTGCGGGAGGAACCGGTGCCGACGACATCGCCGACGTAGGCTACGGGATGGCCGTTTTCTTTGAGTTTGGCGATGGTTTCGATGCCCTCGGGCATGAGAGACTCCAGCATGGAGAGGGCGTGGAGGGGAATGTCGGGGCGGGTGGTGGCGTGGGGTGCGGGGGAGAGGTCGTCGGTGTTGGTTTCGCCGGGAACTTTGAAGACGGTGACGGTGATGGCTTCGGGAACTTTGGGTTTGTCGAGGAACCAGGCACCGTTGGACCAGGCGTCGACGACTTGTTTGGCGTAGGGGTTAATGTCCGAGAGGGCGAGAACGTCGTTAAAGGCGTCGAACACGAGCAGGGTGGTGCTCAGGGCGGTTGCTGCGGCGGCGGCTAGGTTGCTGTCGCGGGATTTGAGCAGTTCGACGAGGGATTGGACGTTATAGCCGCCCACCATGGTTCCGAGGAGGGAGATGGCGCCCTGGTGGGAGATGAGGGGACAGTCGATTTCTCCTTTGGCGATGGCGGTGAGGAATCCGGCTTTGACGTAGGCGGCTTCGTCAACACCGGGGGGAATGCGATCGCGCAGCAACAGCATCAGGAACCCTTCTTCGCCCTCGGGGGGGTTTTTGAGGAGTTCACAGAGTTCTGAGGTTTGTTCGGCGGTTAGGGGAAGGGGGGGAATGCCCAGGGCTTCCCGTTCGGCGGCGTGTTGGCGATATGCGTCTAACATTCGGTTTGGTTCTCCTTATCTTTCAAACGACAATACCCGTTTGATGCGGTTGTAGCGGTCAAATCGGGGTGATGATTCTTAAAATCCTACGGTGAGTGGGGGGATGACCGCTAGGGTTTTGAGAGATTCTGTTTTCAAGGTAACGAATTTTGTCCCGCTTGGGATGGGCCAGATGTGGGGATGTCTTGACTTTTGCGGGTTAGGGTGGGAGCAATTTGGCTGTTTTTCCCCAGGGGAGGCAGGGGAGGTCCCAGGAGAGGGATTTGGGCTTGGCTACATCTTCTATGTCTTGACGAACCTAAAGTCCTGTGTAAGATGGTGGTAATTTACGTTTTAAAAACTACCTGTAAAAGACTATGACAAAGTATGTTGTGGTTAAGGGAACTTCCGGGATTGGAAATCGAGTTTTTGCGGTGGCGACAGGTATTTTATATGCTCAGTTGAGTGAGCGGCAGTTGGTGGTGGATTGGCGCGATGGGAGTTATTGTAATTCGGGGGAAAATTTGTTTTTTCGCTATTTTGATTGTCCTGTGGCACAGTCGGTGGAGGTGTTGCCGCTGACAGATTCGATCTACCCGACGGTTTGGACTCATCGACTTCATCGTTCTTTGGGGTCTCTGCGTCAGGAGTTGGGACTGAAAGGGTATCTGGATATGTCGTTTGATGTGTCTCGACTGGGTTATGAGGAAGATATTCTTGTTTTAGCGGCTTATACCCACAAAATTCATGCTATGCGCCCTTTATTTACGGGGGATGCTAGGGGATTGGCAAAGCTTACAAGTCCCGAAATTTTGATGTCTATTTTACGGGAAAATCTTTTTTTTAAAAGATGACATTTGTCAACAGGTTAATCAGTTCAAGCAAGACAATTTTGGGGGGCATATAATTGGGGTGCATATTCGTTATTCAGACATGAAAATCCCCTTGCCTAAGGTTGAGTCATATCTACGATCGGTTGTCATATCTGTTCAATTAAGATATCCTGAGTTCAAAATTTTTGTGGCAACGGATTCTCAGGAGGTTTTGCTATCTTTTGAAAATAAATTTCCGAATGTTATTTCAATTAGCAAGTGGTTTTCTGCCTCGGGTCAACGACTGCATCAAAATCCTCAAGAATGCCAGGATTTAGTCCAGAATGGAATTGAGGCGTTAATGGATTTGTACTTATTGGCAGCTTGTGATAGTTTAATTTTTGCTTCTCGTTCTTCATTTAGTTTTTTGGCGAGTCTTTTGATGACAAACCCTAATCATCGGTGCTATGATATTGATAGAAATAAATCGCTGATCAAACAAGTTGAGTTGAAGCTAAAGCGAATACTTGGGAGATAATAATTGAGGTTGATTAGACGATGGTATATGACATTATTTCTTTTATTGTAACAGTGGCGATGATGGTGAGTTCTGGGGTGGCTTCTGGGGCCATCGCCGCCTCCAAAATCAACATCGACTACGATTCCGAGTCTTTTGAACAAGATATCTCTCAGGGAGATATTCGTGTTCGTGTCGATTATCGGGCTGGGGAATCTTTTGACGATCGCCAACTGTACTATGTTTTATATTATCAGGATGAAGCTTACTTACAAGGGACCCCTGAGTATCCGATAATGCGGGGTGAAGTCCGTTTTCAGGACATTGATAATGATGAACGTCCCGAAGTGATTGTCGAAAGCTATACGGGAGGAGCTCATTGTTGCACGGTTCACCAGATTTATCGTTGGACTGGGGGTGAATTTGAGGAGTTTATCTTAGGTCCGGCTGATGGCGGTGGTGGCTCGTTTGAAGATTTAGATGGTGATGGAGATTTGGAATTTCTAACCTTTAACGGTGGGTTTCTCTATCGATTTAGTTCCTATGCAGGTTCTTTTCCGCCTTCATTAATTCTCTCATTGGGGGATGATGGTTTTGAGGATGTGACGCGGGAGTATCCTCAAGAACTGCGATCGCGGGCTGAAAGAATGCGCTCAGTTGTGCAAGAACGCGACTATGAAATCAATGGTGTTTTGGCGGGATATGTGGCCCAAAAAATTTTGTTGGATGAATTTGAGGAGGGTTGGGAGTTTATGTTGGAACATTATGATCGCCAAGAGGATTGGGGGTTAGATATTTATAATGAGGATGGTGACGTTATTGGCCAACATCCTGATTTCCCTACGGCTTTGAGGGCGTTTTTGGTGGAGTCTGGCTATTTGGATGATGAATGAACCTGCTAAGGGTGACGTGGGCGGGTAGGGTTACTCTATGACGCTTACCCGGCGGGCGATCGCAACGGACTCGATTATAAATTTAACTAAATAATAGAGTCCAGCTAAAATCATAAAGCTAATTGCAATAATGATCCAGTCGTAGGGGTTTTTTAGATAACGGATAATTTGCTCAATGACTTGAGCTGGATTCGTCAATAAATCCCAACTATTAAACCGTTCAAATCGCCCTAAGCAAATCCCAATGGCGCTGAGAAAATGGATACTGGATTCTCCAGGAATGACCCAGTGAGAGAGATGTTGGGATTTTAAATAATTTCTTAAATTCACCAACGATAAGGTGTATGCTACAAAGCCAAGACTTAACACAATAAGATAGAGAGGAATCGCAAATAACGTCAAAACCCAAATTGAACGAGTTTGGCGAATATCCTCAATTAAATGAATAATATCGGTGAGTAAATAGGGGGCGTTGGGGAGAAAGAGGATGAAGACAATACCGCCAAACCACCATAACGTTGAACGCGATCGCCCCGGAAAACACAATGCATCCATCCCCGCAATTCCTGAAACCAGCAAACCTGCAAACAGAAGATAGAGAATTGAACCCTGTCGCAATAACGCTAGACTGATTGAGGTGATGGAGGAAAACGAGAGAATCCCCAACATTCCTGTCAAAAATCCGGTTCCCCACCGCAAAGTAGAGGAAGCGGTGGGATTGAATAGATAGAAACTCAGCAGTAGCGGAATCAAGGCTAAAAAGAGATTCCATTGCATCCAGGCTGAATTACGATTGAGAATTTGCAGAATATCGTGATACATCCGTTGGTTAACCTCGGTAATGGCGACAATAGAAGCCGTTTATGTTAGGCTAACCCATAATTTATAACAAACTATGAAGAGGGTGTGTCAATCCCTTGACAGTCTACGGGTTGGTTGAGGCGATCGCCCTGACTGATGACAAAACTATCCGGTTTTCAAGTTGCAAGACTGAACGAAGATATAGAGTTTATATATTTATGAGTGATGTATCGGCGACTAATTCAAATTCTCTCCGGCTTGGGGTTCGCGAGTTGTACCTGGATGTCTGGGGCGATCGCCCAGCCCGCCCTTCATATTGATTCTGAGACTCCTCCCTTTAGACAGCATGAACTCCGTGATGGAAATATCCGGGTTTCCGTTCGCTATGAGGGACATCCTGAACGAGAGAATCTTGGCTATGATGGCAATCTTCATTATACCATTTTGCATCAAGATTGGCTAGGTTCGTTTCGTCTAACTGATAAAATTCTAGCCGTGAATTTGGGTCATGTTAGCCTCCAAGACATCAACAATAATGGCACGCCAGAAGTTATCGTATCTGGATTTAGTGGTGGCGCTCATTGTTGTACAAGCCATCATATTTATAGCTGGAATGGCAATGATTTTGATGAAACATCTATTGATCGGGAACAATTGGCAGGCGGGACATTCAAAGATATCAATGGAGATGGTAAACTCGAATATCTAACATTGGCTCAACCCTTTTTCTATGCCTTTAGTTCCTTTGCCGGTTCCGTTCCCCCCTCTCGCATCCTAAGTTTCCAAGATGGAGAATTTCAGGATGTCAGCCGAGAACATCCTGAACAATTACGATCTGTAGCTTGGCAGATGTATCTGGAACTCCAAGAACGCAACCATGAAGTGAACGGAGTGTTAGCCGGATACGTTGCCCAAAAAGCCCTTTTAGGAGAGTTTGACGAAGGGTGGGAGTTTATGTTAGCCCATTATGACCCTGATGATGAGTCAGGAATCGGGGGATATAATATCTATAATGAGGAGCGAGAGGTGGTTGGAAAACATCCCGACTTCCCGACGGCGTTGCAGGCGTTTTTGCTCGACTTAGGCTATATCGAGGAGTCGGATTTACCGGGTGGTTGTGGCAGGAACTAACCCACCACAACAAACCCGAAATTTAAGTCATTCCGTTTCAGGCAATTACGCCGCTTCCAAGCTGCGTTTATAGGCTTCATCCAAGACTTCGCACAGTGTCGGGTGAGTATGCACATTAAAGGCTAACTCACGCACCGATTGGCGATTGGCGATCGCATTGGCGGCTTCTTGAATCAAATCTGCCGCATGAATGCCGATAATATGAACCCCCAACAGTTCCCCCGTATCCTTACGGTAGATAATCTTGGCAATGCCGTCGGTTTCCGCTTCCGCCAAAGCCTTAGAATTAGCCTTGAAATAGGTGCGCGCCGTTGCCACCTCAAAGCCTTCCGACTCTCCCAACTCCTTGGCTTGGGGTTCCGTTAAGCCCACAAAACTGATTTCAGGATGAGTAAAGGCTGCCGCTGGGATACTGCGATAGTCAACTTGGCGATCGCGCCCCTGAATCGTCTCAACCACCGCAACCCCTTGAGCCGAGGCAGCATGAGCTAACATCATCTTACCGGTGGCATCACCAATCGCCCAAAGATGAGGGACAGGTTCCCCATCAGCGGTAACTTGCAGATAGTCATTAACGGGAATAAAGCCTCGGCGATCAGTTTCGACTCCCACGGCTTCTAAATTCAGCTTATCAGTGACAGGAATCCGCCCCGTGGCTACCAAACAGGCATCGACTTCCAAGACTTCGACGACTTCCTTAGAGTTCGCATCCGTCAACTCAATCGTCACCGGGGTTCCTGGGGTGACTTTCGTGGCGAAGACACCAGCGTAGGTTTCCACATCTCGGCTATCCAACAATACCCGTTTGGCGATTTTGGCGATATCGGGATCGAAGGTGGGCATGAGTTTGTCGAGGGCTTCGACCATGGTAATCTCTGAACCCAGGGCGGAATAGACATCGGCGAACTCTAAACCGATGTAGCCACTGCCGATAATCGTAATCCAGGGGGGAACTGTCTCTAATTTCAGGGCATCATCACTGGTAAAGACAGTTTTGCCATCAATCTCAATGCCGGGGGGAACAAAGGGAACCGAACCGGGGGCGAGAATGATATTCTCGGCACTGTAGGTTTTTTCCCCGTCGGCGGTTTCCACGGCGACGTTTTGCGCGGCGGCGACTTTGCCCCAGCCTTGGATGATATCCACCCCGAGGCGTTTGAGGCTGTTCGTCATGTTGCTGCGAATGGTGTTTACCAGATTATCAGCGTGAGCGGCGATTCCCTGGCGATCGTATTGAACTTCCCCCACGTGAACTCCCATCGATCGCAGGTGTTGGGTTTGACGGAGTTCCCGCACTCGCCCGGAGGCAGCCAGGAGGGCTTTGGAGGGAATGCAGCCGCGATTGATGCAGGTTCCGCCCATTTCAGCGGCTTCGATGATGGCGGTGTTTAGCCCCTGGGCGACAGCATGAAGGGCTGCACCATGGCCTCCCACACCGGCACCAATAATAATAAGATCGTAATCAAACCCTTGACTCATGAGTAGTTTCTCTGTGCGTTTAGCGTTCCCATTTTCAACTGTACGGGGGCGATCAGACAACTCCTGGGGAGAGAACCCGAGATTGGGAGGGGGCAAAAAAGTTTGTTAGGATCGGCGAGATATGCCGCGATCGCCCGCTGTATTGCCTAGATTGGGTAGCCTAGTCTCGTTTGGGTAACGCCGAGACAGCGTTTGCCCCTTTGCTTCTTTCTCGACTTATGGAACCTAACACTCCCGATCGCCCGGATGCTGAACCCACATTTGAGGAAACCCTCGAACGCTTGCGTCAAGCGATGAACAGCCATCCCCCAGACTCTGAAACATCGAAGGCGAAACCCGTTGAACCCCCCAGTGATATGCCGACGGATTTGGCGATTTGGGAAGATGCGATCGCCGATATTGAACAATTCCTAGAATCAAAAAACCCCAATTCCCCAGATTCTGATTAAGTTGAGGTTTAACCGAGTCGCTGTCGTCTGACTTCAAACGCCAACAGGGCGGCGGCGATCGCCACATTCAGGGATTCGGCGTTAGGGCTGATGGGGATGGTAACTTGCACATCGGCAAGTTCGCGGAGTTGAGGCGATAATCCCGCCCCTTCATTTCCCAGAAGCATTAACGAGGGCTGTTTCCAATTCACATCCCAATAGCTGAGGGGGCTATCTAAACAGGTGGCGACAATTTGCACCCCCTGCTGCTGATAGTCTTGTACCGTTGCCAGGAGACTCTCACAGGGAAGCATCGGCATCTGAAACCAGGTTCCCGCTGAAGCCCGTAAGACTTTGGGGGAGGTGCGATCGACGCTATCCTCACTCAACCATAGCCCATCTATCTCCGCCGCAACAGCGGTACGGATGAGGGTTCCCAAATTTCCCGGATCTTGCAGACGTTCCAGGGCAAATCCTACTCCCGAGGGCAGTAGATTGGGGGGAGACGGGACTTTTTGGGGGGCGGTGGCGATGACGCCATCGGGGTTGACGGTGGTAGCTAGGGCGTTTAAGACATCCTCGCTGACGACTTCGCTGCGTTGGGCTTGAAGTTGCGTCAGCAGTTGGGGATGGCGATCGCCCCAGGCGGGGGTATAACAGAGAACATCGAGGGGGTAGTCATGGCGGCTGGCTTCTTCGATGAGGTGGGTTCCTTCAAGGAGAAACTGTTGCTGGAGGCGACGCTGTTTGCTTTGCTGGAGTTTACGCAGTTGTTTGATGAGGGGATTTTGCAGGCTAGTGAGCATGATATCAGGGACGAACAGAGAGCTGGTTCTATCATCCTTGCTGTTGCCAACACTTTTCGAGCCAATTTTTGAGAATTTCCGGTGCGGTTGTATATTGCCGCGTGACGCTCCAAATTTGCAATAACTGTGATGGTGTATCAACGGTTACATCGAGAGGTTGATAGGCACGACAATGGCAGCAAATCCCCAAATCCTTTAGTCTGTGGTAGATACACCAGCGACAACCTCCATGGATTTTTAGGTGATAGGGCGATGGTGGCATGGTTGTTAATGAGATAGTATTGCAATAACGTTTTCGATTATAAAGGGAGAGTCGGCGATCGCAACCGCCCTCGCCGACTTCGTTACATTCTGTAATATATCCAGGTGTCACTGTATCTTTGGCTACCATTTGTCATCGCCAAGGGAAGAGGTGTCAATAATAGTTCCTTATTAGGAACCCATCCGGGATTCCGTTAATTCGAGTATCACTATATTTAAGTAATTTACTGAGTGTTGAATTCCTAAATATAGCTGAATAGATGCTTGTAATTTTAACAAGAAATTAGCCCAGTCTTAGGGGGTTTCCACCTAACTGATAATGCTTCTCAAGATTATTGAGAATAATTCTCTTACTTGAGATGCGTGAACTGAAAATACCTTGAACTTTCCAGTTGCCTGTGTTCTAATCAAGACATAGATGCCCCAAAAAGGGATCAGAAACACTCAAGATTTCGTCTTGTAACCAGGAGAACATTTCATGGCGATCGCAACCCCAGTTCAAGCCTTCGAGCAAATTGCCGACAATCCGATTTTACTGCCCAAAACCACCACTGAACCCGTTTGTGAGGGCTTAAACATCCTCTTGGCTACCTTCCAAGCCCTCTATTTACAATATCAAAAACATCATTTTGTCGTTGAAGGCGCTGAATTTTATCAACTTCATAACTTCTTCCAAGAATGCTATGATGACGTAGCCGGCCATGTTCATGACTTAGGAGAACGGCTGAATGGATTGGGAGGCGTTCCCGCTGCAAGTTTCAGTAAGCTGGCAGAACTTTGCGCCTTTGAACCGGAAGCAGATGGTGTTTTTCCCGCCCGGCAAATGCTAGAATCGGACTTGAAAGCCGAACAAGCGGCAATTTCTCTTCTGCGTTCTCAGGCAGCCCAATGTGACAGTGTTGGCGATCGCGCCACCCGTCATTTGTATGAAGAAATGCTCCTAAAAACCGAGGAACGGGCCTATCACATCACCCATTTCCTCGCCCCCGATAGCCTGAAACGTTAATTTAACCATCTGACAGTAAAACCTCAACCAGAGTGGCATTTTCAGCCCCCTGGCTGCTGTTATTTGCCTCACTTAGATGGGTGGCTAAACAGGCCTGAACTAAACCCTCGGTTCCATTGGCGAGGAAGATAGGAACGCCAAATTCTTGTTCCAACTCTTCCACGGTAACATCGTCAAGGAACCGAGTTTCCCCATGTTTGAGCATCACCGTCGGTAAAATAATCCCATCGCCGAGATGATGTCGCCGGTTTTGTAAGCCTCGCCGTACATCAGAACCCGTGAGAACCCCAGTCACACTAATTTCTTGCCCCCAAAACTCGCTATTGAGGCTTAACATCTCCACGGTTAGCCCTTCAACGGCGTTGAGTTGGCGTAGAATCTCCCCAAACGCGGTTCTAACGGCATTCCCCACCACCCAGGTGAGGTGACGAGGAGGATGCACCTGAGAGGGAAGTTGTTGAGAGGCGATTTCCCGAAATTCATCGAGGAAAAGGCGAATCGAACCGACACCATTATCGATTTGGGGATAGCCTTCGTAGTCAACCCGTTCCGGCATTTCCTGGCCAGCCAAAAGAAACCACTCATCGGCTAACCAGGCAAAAGTTGAACCCAATTGTTCTCGGAATTGGGGTTGTAAGGCGTGAACTTGTTGGATGACTTCCTCGGCTTTGCTGGGAGAGACGGAAATCAGTTCATCTTCGGGAGGGCGAAAGCGGGTTAAGCCAACGGGAACCACCGCCACGGAAGCCACAGCGGGAATATCATCGTCATTGATGTTTTTGCCAAATTTTGCTAAGTCTTGTAGAGTTCGTTCGAGGTGAATGCCGTCGTTAATTCCAGGGCAAACCACCACTTGAGCGTGAATTTGTAAACGCCGCTCTTGGAACCATTGTAACTGTTCGAGGATTTGTCCAGCGCGGGGGTTTTTCAGCAGGCGCGATCGCACCTCGGGTTCGGTGGCGTGAACCGATACATATAACGGAGACAGTCGCAGTTGTTCGATGCGTTCCCATTCGGCGGGGGGAAGGTTAGTTAAGGTGAGATAGGAACCATAGAGAAAGCTGAGACGATAATCGTCGTCTTTGAGATAGAGAGTATCCCGCATTCCTGGCGGTTTTTGGTCAATAAAGCAAAAAGGACAACGATTATTACATTGAATTAGAGTATCAAATAAGGCGGAGGAAAACTCTAAGCCTAAATCGCAATCATAGTCTTTCTCGATTTCGACTTCATGGAGTTCGTTGTCACTGTCGAGAACCTTGAGAGTGAGAAGTTCGTCAGCACAAAGAAATTGATAGTCGATTAAGTCTCGCGGTGAGATATCGTTAATGGATACGAGGCGATCGCCCGCTTGAAAGCCAATCTCTTCAGCAATGGAACCCGGCAGAACCTTGGTGACGAGGGCAGGTTGAATAGTTGAACGACTCATGAAGGCAAGTATAGTAATATCTGAATAGAGGTGGTTTCTAAAATAGGAATAACCCAGATTTCGTGGCGAAACTGGGCAATTCCCTGGGGTATAATGTCAGCCTATTATACAAGTGGTGGCTGACGGTATTCAAGAGATATCCAGCAGATGGGCAATCTGCTTGGACCCATTCTAGCGATAAAGGAATCCACAAAGCAAGGGGTTTAAGAAAAATTTTCGCCCCAACGACATGGCGATCGCGGCCCAAAACACAAGTCCCCTTCGCTACAATTTGAATTCCCATTCCCCCCTCCCCCCTATTCCCCGTTCCCTATTCCCATTCCCCCCTCCCCCCTATTCACTATTCACTATTCACTATTCACTATTCACTATTCCCCCATGCCCCTAACTCCCGAACAACACCAAGCCGTCTACGCCAAAGGAAGTGTCGCCATCACCGCCGGGGCAGGAACCGGGAAAACCTATATGTTGGCGCAACGGTATCTGCATCATCTGCGAGACGATGGCTACTCCCCCCTCGAAGTCGTCGCCGTCACCTTTACTGAAAAAGCCGCCCTGGAACTGCGATCGCGGATTCGGGAAATGATTGCCCAAGAGATGCCCGATAACCTAGAGATTATCGCCGAACTCGAAGCCGCCCCCATCTGTACCTTTCACAGTCTCGCCGCCCAAATTTGCCGCGATCGCGCCCTCGATTTAGGCATTCCCCCAGATTTCCGAGTCTTGGATGCCATTGAGAGTCAACTTTGGTTTGACGAAGCCAGTCTCAAGATTCTCAATCGCCTCCCAGAACATCTCTACGAACAGGTTCCCTATCATCTCCTGGAGGCCATTCTGCCTCAACTCCTCGATGATCCCCTCTCCGTGCAAGCCGCCTTCGAGAACTCCCCGGATTCCTGGCCATCCCTTGCCCAACAGCTTCAAGATCAGATCTTTGACGAGATTCTCAGCCAGCCCCTGATTCAAGAGAGTTTAGAGATTCTGCCTCGCTATAGCGGCAGTGGCAAAGATACCCTCGAACCCGCTCGGCAACAGGTCTATACCGCCCTCTGTCGGCTCCAGGGAGGCGAGCGATCGCCCCAACTGCTCAAAATTCTCATTGAGCGCAATTTCAACCGGGAACAGGGCAAAAAGACCAACTGGAAAGGGGGAGGATTAGAGTTAATCCGCCAACAGTTGAAAGACTTACGAGATCTCGCCAAAAAGCACAAAAACGAACTCAACGCCCTACAACTGGGGGAACTCGACGCCGATTTAGCCCGGTTACTGCCCCCTCTGAGAGAGGCCTTTAATTGGATTTACCGAGAATTACAAACCCGCAAATGTCGCGATCGCGTCTTGTGTTTTGCCGATTTAGAAATCTATGCCTTAGAAGCCCTGCAAGATGAGCGGATTCGTCGTGAGTATGGCGATCGCTTCCAAGCCATCCTCGTCGATGAATTTCAAGACACCAACCCCACCCAGGGTAAACTTCTCAATGCCCTCAGTCAAACCGCTACCCTCACCATTGTCGGCGATGAAAAACAATCCATTTATAGCTTTCGCCGAGCCGATATGCGAGTCTTTGCCGCAGTACGGCAACACATCCAACAACAGGGAGGCAGCGACGTCGCCCTGAGTCTCAGTTTCCGCACCCACCACCGCCTCCTGCAACAGATTAACCAAATCTTCCGCCCCCTCCTCGGACAATTACACCAATCCCTACAAGCCTCCCGTCAAGAGATTCCCCATTCTGAACCCGATATTGAAGTTTTTTGTCTCCAGGAGGCTTCAGAGCTGTCTAAAGCCCAAAAACGCGCCGCTGAAGCCTATAAAATTGCCCAGTTGGTATGCCAATGGCTAAACCAGGGAGAGGTTGCAGCGGGGGACATTGCCATTTTGGCGCGAACCCATGCCCCCCTAGGCGTCTATGGGGAAGCCTTGGAAGCGGTGGGGGTTCCTATTGCCTTAGCCGGAGGTGGATCGTTATTGGAGACGCGGGAAGCCAAGGATGCCATGGCGTTGTTCGAGTTTCTCTGTTATCCCGACGACGATCGCGCCCTCGTTGCCCTCTTGCGAAGTCCCTTCTTTGCCCTAAGCGATCGCGCCCTCTTGTTAATTAAACAACAAACCGATGGCAATCCTTCCTTAACCTGGTGGCAACGGTTGCAACAGGTGGATTGGGCGTCTCTTGACTGTGAGAGTGAGGAAATCCCTGACATTTCGCCCCTGACGGTGTTGGAGGCGTTACGGAAGTTCGCCCAGGAGGAGTCTCCCGCGAGAGTCTTGCAGGAGGGCGATCGCTTGACGGGCTATACGGCAGTGTTAGCCAATCTGCCAAGTTCCCGTCGTCGTCTAGCGGATTGGCGAGGATTTCGGGAATTTGTCCGGGAGTTAGAGGGAGGCGATCGCAGTTTATATCCTGTCGTGCGTCGCCTACAACGATTACGGGCCATGGATGCCGCCATTCCTCGGCTTCCCCTCGATGCCAGTAATGCGGTATCGCTAATGACCATTCATGGGTCGAAAGGATTAGAGTGGAAACGGGTGATTTTAGGGGATTTGTCCGTGAAATCCTCCGCCCGCAGCGACTCCGTCTTATTCGATCCAGAGATTGGGCTTGCGGTGCGGTTTAGTGATGACTTTGAACGAGAGGGAAAGCCATTTCTCTATGTTTATTTACAGCGACTTCAGCGGCAACTCGAAGACCAGGAATCTCTACGGTTATTATATGTGGCCTTGACGCGATCGCGGGATAAATTGGTTTTAACGGCCTGCGAACCAGAGGGAGGGTTTTTAGAGAAATTACAGCCCGGTTTCGACGCAGCTGCAATTCCCCTGCACACCTGGGAACTGCCCCAAGACGATGACCTGAGTTTCAGCAGCGCCCCACCTCCCGAACCGCCGCCCTTGACAGAGATTTTGCTCACTGACGAACCGCAGTGTGGTTGAACTTCGTTGAGTCTGCGACAAACTCAAGTCGAAGCCCGAAACCTCGTTGATTGTGTCTCAACTAGGTTTCGGGCCTCGACTAGGAATACCCCCAGGGGAATTCGAATCCCCGTCGCCTCCGTGAAAGGGAGGTGTCCTAGGCCTCTAGACGATGGGGGCGTATTCGTTAGCTCCCTCAGCAGCTTCTAACCGCTTAGGCGTTATTCAATGTAGCGAAGATTAATGAGGCTGTCAACCCCTAGACGCGAAAATTTTGGGACTCATGACAGTAGGCGGCCAAAATCTCCACACAATGGGCGATCGCCCCGAGATGAGCAATCTCATAGCCATGAGTGTTCTGAGTGGGAAACCCCAGACAAGCCCCTCGCGCCACATGACCGAATTTCATCGCAATGGAAGCATCACTGCCAAAACCACTAATGACGGCCGGTTGCAGAGGGATCTGCTGTGACTGAGCCGCTTGTCTCAATTGTCCAGTCAATCCCTCGTCATAAATACCATAACCATCTTGAGACAACAGCACCGGCGCTTCACCATCAGCGATGGGATATTCGGGCGCCAGAGGACAAATTTCGAGGGCGATTAAGGCATCTAAAAGGTTGTGATTGCTGAAATACAGCGCCCCTAAAGCACCTACTTCTTCTTTGGCTGAAGCCACCAGATAGACCGTCACCGGAGGACGTTTGAGACGAGCGGCCAGTTCTAAGAGAATGGCCAGGGACGCTTTATTGTCGAGGGCATAGCTGGCAATATAATCTTGAAGCCGTAAGGGCCGTTTCCGATGTTTCCCGACCACCACTCGCGTTCCTGGACGTATTCCTAAGGCCGCCAGTTCAGCAGGACTCTGTTTGGTTTCAACCCAGGCGTTTTGCCATTTCACAGAAACGTCCTCCTGAAACCGCTTCTGAGGCGATTCATGGGAAATATGACGGGACCCGAAACTGAGGATTCCTGAACAGGTCGCTTCATCCCCCAGAATGTCCACGACCCCCTCACCATACACCCAGGGAAATGAGCCCCCCAACTTGCCAATTGACAGTCGTCCTTGAGGATCAATTCCTTTGACAATGGCTCCAATTTCGTCCTTGTGAGCGGTAATGGCGATCGCCCCCGCCTCCTGTTCTCCAGGAATCTTGGCAATGAGATTATCGGCGCGATCGCGGTAACTCTGTACCCCCAACCCCGCAAACCGCTCCTGAAGCTCTTGGTTAATCTCCTCCTCCATCCCACTCGGAGAATGGCACATCACCAAGGCTTCAATCGTTGCAAATAGGCGCTCCAACTCCAAGGGAACCTCCATTAACCTTCTCATGCCTGGTGTAGACCCCAGACTCTCTCTACAATAACAACAGTGCCAACGACACAATTAACCATCGTCAATTAACCATCGTCAATCAACACTACAGGGAAAACAAAATCATGACCATTTGGGTTTGCGAACAAATTGATCCCAGCGGGATCGTCCAGGCCTGCATCGCCAGTGAAGACGAACAGCAAGCACGAGCCTGTCATGAGTCGTTTTCCAACGATCTCGATCAATTTCAAAAAGATGAAGGCTGGATTGCCCAACTGCGTACCGTCGACTCCTGGGATGATGTACCCGTCACCCCCCTTAAACTTAACCGTTAACGGCAAACAGCCAAAAGGGTCTCAGCCATAACAGACCCCCCACCATCGCCAACAGGACTAAACCAACGATTCCCGCCAGAGGATGTCCCCCCACACCCGTCACCCAGGGGGGAACTCTCCCAGTCGGCTCGTTAGCATCACAACGATCAAGCCAAATCATGGCGCAGACCCAACCCCCATGCAACCCCCATGCTAAACTCAGACTCCCATCCCCAATCAAGCAAGCCTGGGTTAACACCATCCCCATCAACCACAGTCCCGGCAATTGGGGTAAGGTTTGACGGGGTTGCCAAACTAAATGCAATAGGGCAAAAATAACACTGGTCACACTAGCCGCCGACCAAACAGACAGCTCTCTTTGCAAGTCCTGCTGCACCAATCCTCGAAAGATAAATTCTTCGACTCCGGCAATGTAAATTCCCAAAACGAGGGCCAAGAGGAACTGCCAGAGTCCATCACGGACTGTCGAGTTTAAAGTCCAGGAAACCCAGCCGGCCATTCGCTGCACCACCGCCAGGATCATCACACTACAAATTCCCATTGCCAGTCCTAGACTGAGCCAGGACAAACCCTGTGGCCCAATCAGTAGGCTATAGGGCCAAAAGGAAACCCCAGTCAGTTTCGTTAACCCCCACAAAGGCAGGGGAAACAAGAGATAAAGACTCCCCACTAGGATCAGTTTTTGAGAGGGGGTCAGCGGACGAGATGGAGACCACCGCCACCGCCAAGCCAGGGGAACTAGGATGGGAACCCACACCCCTAACCAGACGGTGAAAAATAAGCAAATCTTTAGCAGTGGTGAGATCTCGTCCCCCAACTCTGTGTGGGAGGCAAATTGGCAGGCAAATTGGCAGGCAAATTGACCCCAAAATACTCCAACTTCCCAGTCTAGGCGCATCGAAAACTGAAGCATTGGAGCCGAACCGGCGATCGCAACCGCCCCCAGAACGGGGAGATTTTGGGGATGATCAAGCCAACGAAGATCAGCTTAAATTCTGCCTGCTCCCGATCCTGAACATCCCCTGTCTTCCCCATCACAACCTTACTCCTCGTCGCCGCCAGCACCGTTTTCGTCGCTGTCAGCGCGATCCATCTGAATCAAGTGAATGTGTTTGTAACCCAACTTAATTTCAAACTCGTCGCCGGGTTTTAAGCCCATGGCATTGGTGTAGGTTGAGCCGATGACGATCTGTCCATTCTTGTGAACGCTCACTTTGTAAGTCGGTTCGCGACCGCGTCCATCCTTTGCACCATCAGGATCGAGAGGAATCCCTTTGGCGGCCAACACCGCATCATAGAAATCCGTCAGATTGACGCGAGTTTGCTGATTCTTAGTGATGTTGTAGTAGCCACAACGCTTGGCGGTTTCTCGCCGAGGTAAGTGAGACAGTTCTTTGACTTTTGTTAGTAACGCCTTTCCAGTCAGCGGCGTGGGTTTTTCTGAGAGTGTTTCAGTCATTGTCTGGGCAATTCTCCATTTAGACTCTAGTTATATTAAATCAAAAGTTACCGCGAATTTGCTGGTTCCATAAAAATATAGCCTTAATTTTCACAATTTGTGTGATCATCTGCCCAAAATGGGTTATCAAAGTCCGACAATTGCCCTGGACTTGAGACCGCCACAGGCAACATCAACCCCTTCTGCCTCTGTCAAAGTATCCCCATACTCGGGTCTCAAGATCAATGGATTTACCCGCAAATGACCCAGTTGTCTCAACCTCTCCCCATCCAGGAAAGATATTTCGGACCCTTAGCCGTCTCGCTCAAGACGCTGTTGAATCTCTCGTAGACTTTGGTAAAGTTCCGGTAACCGTTTGTACAAAGCAGCACTACGCCGCCAAAGACGATGGTTCAGGGCCGGAAACCCTGAAACAACAGCCCCAGCTTCAAGATCCCGATGGACCCCCGTTTTCGCTGAAGCCGTGACCCCATCGCCGACCTTGGCCCGGTTCCCCACCCCCACTTGTCCGGCTAAGGTCACGCCATCCCCGATGGTCACTCCCCCCGCGAGTCCCACTTGGGCGCAAATGGCACAGTTGCGACCAATACGACAGCCATGGCCCACTTGCACTAAGTTATCGAGTTTACTATTAGCCCCGATGCGCGTCTCCCCCACCGCCGGACGGTCAACGGTCGAGTTACAGCCAATCTCAACCCCATCTTCGATCACCACAAACCCGGACTGTTGCATCCGCTTGAGTCCCGCTGAACCGACAACAAAGCCAAATCCCTCAGCCCCCAAAACCGCCCCGCTTTGAATGATGCAATCGGCCCCGATTTGGGTTCGCTCATGAATAGTGCAGTTGGCATGGAGATAGCTGCGATCGCCCACACTCACGCCGGGATACAGTACCACATTAGGACCAAGACAAACATCATCCCCGAGATGAACATTGGCAGCAACGGTCACATACGCCCCTAGGGAAACATTCGCACCCAATGTCGCCGATTCATGAATAATTGCCGTCTCATGAATCCCCGGTCCTGGGCGATAGGGTTGATAAAACAGGCCGATCGCATCAGCAAATACAGACTTCGGCGCGGTAGTACTGATCCAAGCCAAGCCACGCTGTTCGGCTTGCTGTTGCAAGTCCTCCTCTGGAGGCAAAATTAAGGCACTGGCTTGGGTACTACTGAGATAGCTGCGATAGCGATCGCTCTCAATAAACGCCAAATCACCCGGTTGGGCCGCCTCAATACTCCCCACCCCCACGATCTCCAGGGTCTCATCGCCACTGAAGCTCTCCAGCATCCCCCCTGGAGTTAACTGCTCAACAAGTTCAGAAAATTTCATAGTCCCAGTTTTGCCATCCTATCGGAGTTGTCAAACGCTCTCAAATCCTAGGATTAAAAGCCGCCCTCTCCAGGTATCGTTGAGTTTCAACTGCACCACATTCCCTCGTCAATTGGGTTTGAGCCAAAGAAAAGACGCGAGCGATCGCGTCCTGACAAAATTTAAACCTTGAACGGGACGTTTACCGTCATCACAATCATCACATCACAGCTTTACTCAACGGAAACGGCATCCACATCCACGGTATCTCCCGTCGGCGACGAAGACTCTCCCGAGTCGGCCTCCCCAACCCTCTCTTCGGAAACCTCGAACCCCTCACGAAACATCTGCCACAATTCCGACATCAGCAAAAAGAGAATCGCCACATCATCCACCTGTCCCAAAATGGGAACCACATCTGGGGAGATATCTAGGGGACTCAACAAATAGATGAGAGTTCCCAAAATCACCCAGCCGCGATATTTGGGATTGCGTAATACGCCACGATACCACGTACTGATGGTTTTGAAGACAGGATTCATGAATTACTCCTTCGCCAACGGGTTAGGGGACCCCTTAATTGTCTCACAAACCCCTAGGCTCCTGAGGTTCGGTTATTGCGAGTCAAAAAGGCCACGGCTTCAATATGAGCGGTTTGGGGGAACAAATCAATGGGGTGAACTTCGTTGAGATCATAGCCCGAAGCACCCAGAACCTTTAAGTCTCGGGCCAGGGTACTCGGTTTACAACTGATATAGACCAGGCGATCGCAACCCAGGCCAATTAAAGCCGTTAACACCGCCGGCTCACATCCCTGACGAGGGGGATCAATCACCACAATATCGGGTTTTCCCTGAGCAGACTCCTGCCAGACCGCAGCATCCTCAGCCAACAGATCGGCCACATCTGCACTATAGAACTCGACATTCTCAATCCCATTGAGTTGAGCATTTTCTCGGGCCTGTTCTACCGATCCTCGATGGACCTCAATTCCCCAAACCCGTTGCGCCTGTTGGGCTAAGGGCAGGGAAAAGGTTCCAATGCCACAATAGGTATCGAGGATGGTTTCGTGGCCTTGCAGGTTCAATTCTCGCTCTAGAGTTTGCCAAATTAATTCCGCCGCTTCAGTGTTGACCTGAAAAAAGGTATCAGACCGCAGGCGAAATTGCAATCGGGCAAATTCTTCTTGCAGAAACGATTGTCCCGCCAGGGTTCGCGTCGAAGGACCGAAAATGGCATTGCTGCGATCGCCGTTGATGTTTAAACAAACCCCCACCAAATTGTCAAAGTCTTTTAACCAACGTTGGGCCTGCTTCTCTAACTGAGGCAATTTTCCCGACTTCGCCACCAACGTCAGCAACACCTGTCCCGTATGGCGTCCCACTCGCACCCCCAGATGACGAATTTCCCCCTGATGGCTTTGTTCGTTGTAGATCGTCCAACCTAGCCGAGAGATGTCCTCTTTAATCTGGGCTAGAAAGGGATTTAAGCGATCATCCTGGACCGGACATTGGTTGAGATTGACCAGTTTATGAGACCCTTTCTGGTAATACCCAGCTCGAACCTGGCCCGTCGGCGATCGCTGCACCGGATAAGTCGCCTTGTTACGATACCCTAACGTCTCCCCCGTCGTTTGAACGGCCTTCACCGGCGGCTGCTCAAAGCCACCAATCCGTCTTAGGGCCTCGATGAGTTGGTCTCGTTTCGCCGCCAATTGGGCCGCCTCGGTGATATGTTGCCACTGACACCCCCCGCATTTATCCGCCACAATACAGGCAGGACGCTGACGATCCCCAGAAGCATGATGCAACTGTTGCACCTTTCCCCGAGCATAGTTGCGTTTGACTTGTACCAGGCGAACTTGAGCGCGATCGCCAATGGCCGTATCCGGCACAAACACTACGCGATCGCCACATTTGCCAACCCCATCGCCACTATCGGCGAGATCGACAATCTCAACATCGATACATTGTCCTTGTTGCATGGTTAAAAAAAAGAAAGGATGAGGGAGATTCCAGTATCGGTGACTTTGCGGTGAACCGCCGTTCGATATAATGAGTGAGTCTAAAAACTGACTTCCATCGGGAGCCAGTCCACTATAGTATCTAACGATTTCAATAAAATCATGAGCGTTGTTAGTCAAGTCATTCTACAGTCCGATGACGAGTTGCGGTATCCCAGCAGTGGCGAACTGCGAGGCATCCAAGACTTTTTCCAAACCGGTGAACAGCGGCTTCGTATCGTTGAAACCCTCGCCGAAAACGAGAAGAAAATCGTCGACAAAGCCTCCCAAGAGCTTTGGAAACGCCGTCCCGACTTCATTGCCCCCGGTGGAAACGCCTTCGGACAACGGGAACGCAGCCAGTGCATCCGCGACTATGGCTGGTATCTTCGCCTCGTGACCTACGGAGTTCTCGCCGGCAGCAAAGAACCCATCGAAACCATCGGTATCATTGGCGCACGGGAAATGTACAACGCCCTCGGTGTTCCCATGCCCGGTATGGTAGAAGCCATGGTCTGCCTCAAAGAAGCCTCACTGGCTCTATTGAGCAACGAAGATGCCGAAGAAGCCGCCCCCTACTTTGATTACATCATCCAATCTATGTCAAGTTAGCTAACTAAGGGTCTCCTTGATCCCTACCGTTGGCTGTTTTCAAATTTCGGCTAGTTGGCTCGGTTCTCTCGTCAAGTAACTCCACTAGCCGGAGATTTTCTCCTGGCTAATGCCTTGCTCGATCAGTAAGGTTATGCTATAATTACGGTATATTCGCAACGAAAACAAACAACTCAATACAAGTCGCCGCGACCGGCGATCAAGGTAAGGCGGGAGGGGATTCTTTTTTCAGGCGAGAATCCAAACATCTGACCTGCCATAAAATAATTGATGTTAATTTTTGTATCAAATAATCTGGTAGGAGCCTAGTTCACTGCCAAATCTAGTGGAAGAATGCAGGACTCTCGCAGTTCAGGCTAAAAACAACTATCCCCCACCCCAACCGTCCCTCCATCAAGCACCTTAGCAATAACCCCCACCTGGCAATGTTGAAACAGCTTCGGAAGTTGAGCCAGTAGAGACAAATCACGATCGCCCGTATCAGGATTAACATCGATATTAGAACAGCGTCCAATCCGTGCCACCACCTCAACCGTCACAGAACCGAGTGTAAGTTGCCGTCCCACCCAATCAAACTCACCCCAGGGAGGAAGTCCTCGGACAACAAAATTAGGGCGAAATCGCCGTGCATCAACTTGAGGTTGTCCAACCCCCATCGCAATAGCCTCCAAAGTCGCCTGAGAAACCAAAGAAACCTGCCCTTGCTCACGATCCTGATAGCGAGTTTCCCCCGTTGCCGTTCCAATAAGACGCACAGGGGTAGCCTGGGGATGTCGAGCAGCCGGACTAGGCGTTAACGTTTGTAGGTAATCCGTAACAAAGCGACTAAGGCGATCGCGGCCCTCCTGAGTAACCACAGACTCCACAATCATCAAGGTGTCCCCGAGACGAAGTTCAAGTTCTCGGCGATCAGCATGATACCGACAAGTTAAAGCCGCAAGTTCGGCCCAATCATTTTGAACCGCAAGCTGTTTCTTCGGCAACCAGGGAGTCTGCGCTTGCGGAGTTCCCGTATCAACGAACATAAAGGCAAAAGCGCGATCGCCGACAATCCCAAAATTCCGTCGTAACTCCACGCGATCGCAGCTTTGCGGAGTAAACCCCTTAACCGGATGTATGAAAATTGTCCCAACCTCAATCGCGACCATTTAAAAATTGTCCTTTTGATACGCATCCAACAGATCCATTAAATCCCGTTGTCCCTGCATCGGTAACAAATCCAGAAGTGGCAGTTCTCGCCGTCCCCCCCCCACCGCAACAGAAATCTCCCGTAAAACCGATTCAACAGCAGTGTCACTGAGATTATCCGACTCCAACAAAGGATAAAACCGTTCGGCCAAAGGAACATGGAGACGAGCATCCCCTAAATACAGATGCCATTTAGCAATATCAAGGTAAATCTTATCGGCAATCTCAGCAGCAAGCTTTTCAATCTCAGAAGTACTGGCAGTCATAGGACATTAGTATCAATATACATTACCTCGATTCTAGGTCATGACACCTGACCCTGGAACCATCGTTTCCTCAGCCTTCACCAAAATTACAGGAATCGGACTGGTTTCCAACACCACTTGGCTAACCGATCCCTTAAGGAGATTATCCCAGGGACGGCGTTGAGGTTGACCAATCACAATATCCGACACCGACTGCGATCGCGCCACCTCAACAATGGTCTCAGGAACCACCCCTGGATAGATTAAAACCTCGTGGCGAATATCCAGCAGCCGACGCCGAACCATTTGCTTGAGGAGAGTCAAATCATCATCTTGGGGGCGATCGCTCACATAGAGAACCAGCACCTCACCATCACTACGGCGGGCCACATCCGCCGCCTTCACCAACACCCGCTCAACCATCGGCGACAGATCCACCGCCGCCAAAACCCGTACATGTCCCACCGCCCCCACCTGAGTTGGATCCACAACTCCCCTCTCCAACAACAGGGGCGCAAAGTGTTGCGTTCCCCAGGCCCCCAACGGCGCCGTCACCAGAATCGACAACACCGCCAACGCCAGAATTTCCTCACCCCCCGTCACCCCTTGCGCCAGAGGAACCGCCCCAATCGCTGCCTGTACCGTCGCCTTAGCCATATTGCCCGGAAGCAAAAACAACCGCTCCCGCCAAGTCCAATCACTCCCCAGAGTGGACAAATACCAACCCAGCGATCGCCCCAGGCCGATCCCCAACAGCAACAACAGCAAACCCGCAAGCCAAATATCCTCGAGAACCCCTAACGGCAACGTCGCCCCCAACAGCACAAACAAAACAATTTCCGCCACCGTCCACAAGGCATCAAACCCATCACGCAACCGTCGCCCCAAAGGAGCATCCAACTGCACCACCACAAAGCCCAACGTCATCACCGCCAAATAGCCCGAATAGAGCGGTAACACTCCCTCAAAAACAATTAAAAACAGCGCCATTGCTGCCCCAATAAGCACATCCTGCACCGATTTTTGAGTCCAATGCTGTTGAACCAATAACAACACCAAAATACGAGCAGCCAGATAGCCGACAACCAGGCCGAGACCAATTCTCAACATCAGCTCCAAAGGCAACACCTGTAGCGGTGAGAGAGTCATCTCCCCCAAACGAATACCCTGACTATCTTGGCGCAGAATCCCCAGCAGCAAGCTAAAAACCAAAAGTAACAACACATCCGAAAGGGCGCTCCCCGTCAGAATCGCATCCGGAATCCCCTTGTCCACCCCCCAGCCAAGACGTTTAAGACGCAACATCCCCGGAACAATCACCGCCGGAGACTCAGCCGCTAGAATACAACCGAGGAGTAGGGCTGTCACCGGACCAAAATTAAACAGAACAATCGCGATCGCCCCAATCACCAACATTTCCGAAAGAGCCGGGAGCAGTCCCAGACGCAGCGCGACCGAACCCTGACGGGCCAACTTTTGGCGATCGAGGCCCAACCCAGCCTTCATCAAAATAATCATCACCGCCAGCGTCCGCAGCCCCTCAGCCGAGTCCAGCACCTCGGCACTGAGAACATCCCCAACCTCAGGGCCAAGCAAAATACCAATCACCAGCATCCCCAGCAGGGGAGGACCACCAAGACGACGGGCAACTTGTCCGCCGAAGAAGCCCATCAACAGAATCCAGAGAGTGCTAGGGAGCATGGACTAGATAGTCGAGGCGATCGCCGCCAATCAGGACACAGACCTTAAGAATACACCGAGGAAACCCACCGATTCTAGCCAGCGCAGCGGCCATCAAATCGAGTCCGGCATCGATTCATAATGACGACATCCTGCACAGGGGCCATGAGGGTTAATCGCACAGCGCATCAGTTCTGAGCGGGCATTATAGCGACAGGAGAGATCTCCAATTAACCAACGGCCCTCCACACAGGTCATTTCCTCAGGACGTTGAGCCGTTTGTACATACAGTGCAATCTGATGCAATCGATAGCGACCCGATTTGAGTTGATAGCGATGTCGTCGTTCTAAGACTTTATAGGTCTGTTGCTCCAAGTCAAGGTAATGACCCGGTTGAGGAGTCCAATCGAGATATACCCGCCCCAAAGACTGGGTAGACTCGCTGAGAATCAACTCCGTCGGTAAAGAATTTGGCTCCATCACTCCTGATCTGATTGAACGTTCTAGTCTAACCTAGTTCACCTGAGCAATGACGTTCAACAAACTTGACATCCTCCCGACGGGTAGACAAACAAGCCACTGCCTCAGAACGAGGTCTTACATGGTTTAGCGTTTGTCCAGTCAGTCTACTCCAGGCGATTCCCGGTCAGATCTGCCTCAGTTTCCGGCGACATCTCCACTCGTCCCGAGAGGCGATCGGCCAGATCAATCCCCTGGCCAAAGTGACCAATCACGGTAATCACCGAAACCAGGAAGTAAAAGCCACGAATCCCCCACATACAGACCGAAAAGAGAAACGACAGATCGTCAGGATTCATCCCCACCTGTCGTTCGACTCGGGAAACGGCTTCTGATTCGAGGGGATCTCGTTCGTCAAACTGTCGAACATACAGCGGCAAACTGGGGTAGCGAGCCGTATGGAGATAGAAGCCCCAAATCCCCGTTTCCTCAATTCTGTCGTAGAGATAGCGATCCGTTTTTAATCTCGACTCAGTAATTGAAATCGCCTCATTAGCCGCAAACTCATTAATCCAATTGTCATAGCGAATGATCGTCCCAAAACTCAACAGCGTCGGCAACAGTAGGATAATCACCAGTGCATTCAAACGAATCCCTAGATAGCGAGGGATGAACGCCGTTGCCACCCCCAACCCCAACCCTAAAATTGCAAACACTAGAACATTAAACACTTCTACAATTTCAATGCCTCGAAATAAGTCCCCGAGGAGATTGATACTATAGATTGAATTTTCAGCCAGCAGAGCCGTTAACAGCTTCACTAACGCCGCCACCGCGATCGCCACACCACTCACCATCACAAACACCAGCACCCCCAACAGCATTTTAAGCCGTGACAGCACCGTAGGAGGTTGACGCCGGCGACGGGAGGCAATCGGGGTCAGAGATGCAGGATAAGCCACCGGAGGCTTAGCCGACGACACCGAAGGGGAATCGGGCTTCTCAGACAACAGCGGTGGATACCCAGCCTCCTCAGTCGTATCAAGGTGTATCGTCTCCCGCCATAAGGGAATCGTCCCCCCATTGAGATAGCCAACGATCGTGACCTTACGAATCGAGTCAGCTTCGAGTTTACGCAATCCCCGACAGATGAAGTTGACCATAAAGGCCCGATCCGGCGCCGTTTGTCCCGTCGCGATCGCCACCATACTCTGGTCCTGCACGCTGACATTCACCGTGATCTGTTTCGCTTGTAGAGAGTGATTCATCAGGGCGGCCAAGGCATCAGCATTCCCTTGTCTTGCCCGGCTGAAAATTTCAGATCGAACCATCGCGCGTCCTGAAGTTCGTGGACTGGAGTAGAAACACCCATATTATCGAACATTCTGGCCCCCGAGACCTGACTCGACCTAAGTCGGACCTTAGCCAGCGTTCCAGAACGACTCCGACGAGCCTATCGCGATCAATGGTTTAATAGAGGCAATTGGCAAGATTTTTGATGATTTACCAGCATACCATTCGTCTTGAAGATACTGACGCGGCCGGCGTGGTCTACTTTGCCCGTTTACTCTCGATTTGTCACTACGCCTACGAGGCCGCCATCGCCGAAGCGGGGATTGACTTGGCCCAAATCTTAGCCGAAGCTAAACTGGCGATTCCGATTGTCGAGGCTCAGATTCGCTTTTTTGCACCTCTGTGTTTAGGAGATCAGATCACCATCGAAGTCGTCCCCAGTATCATGGATGCCAATCAGTTTCAGGTCGACTACACCATCTATACACTTGCAGGCAAACTCGCAGGCGATCGCCCCGTCAGTCAAGCCTCGACTCACCATGTCTGTATCAACCCCAAAACCCGTCAGCGCCAGCCCCTGACACCACCACTGACTCAATGGGTAGGCTCACCAAAGTCTTCAGCCTCTTAACTGAGTCTTAGAAGTTTAGCCAACCAATTCCCAGAAACACCGCCCATCCCGCCAGGGTAAACAGGGCAAATAATCCCCACATAAACGGAAGAATCCATTTTTGATCGGAATAACCCAACAAAGGAGTAAAGGCAACCAAAACCAGGAAGAGAATAAAGAAAATTAAAAGAACCAGCATCAGAGAACCAAACGTAGAAGACAGCGGAACCCACCAATACACTTGCCCAATCCGTCTCTGATCGAAGCGAGATCAAGCAACCTCCCAACTCAGTCTGAGCAGGATACACCACCACCATAAGGCATCCTACTGAGATCTGGCACTACTTTCAAGAAACTGTAATGTTTTCAGAAGACGGACAGCCGACTCATAAGCTTCTTGAGTAAGTTCCTGACGTTCTTCAGGAGAATCCACAATATCATCAACCAACAAGTTTAAAAAACCAATCATCGGGTTAAGACGAGTTCGCACCTCATAGGAGGTATTAATTAACGTTTCCTTGCGAGCTTGTTGAATCGCATCCTCATTATCCTGGGAGAACTGAGCCTGGTACAAGGTTGCATAATAACTGTCATGTTCTAACAGAGATGCGTGAGATCCCACCTCCACCACTCGTCCCCGTTCCATCACCACAATCTGATCCGCATTACGAATTGTCGAGAGACGGTGAGCGATCACAATTGTCGTCCGATCATGACACAGTTGCTCGATCGCCTCCTGAACTAACCGTTCTGACAACGTATCTAGGGCGCTAGTCGCCTCATCGAGAATCAGAACTTCAGGATCGCGGATAATAGCGCGCGCGATCGCCAGCCGTTGTCGTTGTCCCCCCGATAACATGACCCCGCGATCGCCAATAGCCGTCTCAAACCCCTGAGGCAAATTCATAATAAACTCATAAGCATTAGCCCGTTTAGCAGCCTCAATCGCCTCCGCTTCCCCGGCCCAGTCACAGCCATAGGTCAAGTTATATAAAACAGAATTATTAAAAAGAAAGGTATCTTGACTGACAATTCCCATCCGACGGCGAATGGTTTTCATATCATAATTTCGCAAGTCCTCATCATCAAATTTAATACATCCTTTATAGGGATCATAAAAACGAGGAATCAAATCCGCCAGAGTCGATTTACCCGCCCCTGAACTTCCCACCAAGGCGATCGTTTTTCCTCTGGGAATCCATAAGTTAATATCCTTGAGCGCCAACTCCTGACTACCACTACTATACTTGAAATCAACTGACTCGAAGCGAATCCCATTTTGCAGCTTTTCAAAGGGAATCGATCCATTTTTCATAAATGGCTTGTTGTCTCGATCTAGATAGTCAGACACAACCAAAATACTAGCACTTTTATTTGATAACCCACTACGGATATTATTGACCGTTCCCACAACAGGCAATAAACGAAACAAGAGTAATAAGTACGTCAAAATAACCGCCGATAGCGCCTCAATCTGTTCAATGAAAAGATAGCGAGCAGCTAGCACAATTAAAAGTAACGAAACAATCCCGGCTGTTTCGTTAATCGGACCAATCACCGCTGAGTTAGCCTGAGACTTAAACTCACTCCGTTCCCGAGCATAAATTAGATGTTTTAGGCGAGAAGCTTCTAAATCTTCTGTTGCCACAGTCTTGATTAAATTAATCCCATTTAGGGTTTCAAACAACTTATTGGTTAATGCGCGAGCATCGCGAGTTAGATCCTGACCAAACTTTTTGGCACGCTTAATAAAAATTTGGTTGATTAAGGCCACAAATCCCAAAACAATAACCGAGGCGAGAGTAAGTTGCCAAGAAATAGATGTCAAGATTGCCACAAAGAAAATCATTGTAACAACGGCAATTATGAGTTGGCTAAATGAGCGAATAGCGGCTGATGTTCGCCCCATCTCAGAATTCATTTTGTTGACAACTTCACTAATTTTATGACTCGAATAAAAGTCAATATCAACATTTAAGAAGACATCAACTCCCTCATACCGCAACGTCCGGGAAATAGATTGTCCCAAAGCCGTTCCCACCAAACTACTCGCATAGCCCGAAAAGTTTTTCAAGGCGATCGCCAGAAAGACAACCCCAGTCAAAATCGCCACCCGATAATCACCGGAGATATTATCCGCAAATCCCATCGCTTGTTGAATAATCGGAGGCATTCCTCCCATCATATTCGTTTCTTGGCCCAAGAGCGACAAAATCAAGGGGACAATCAAGGTCACACTGACACTATTAAAAATCGCCCCCGAAAATCCTAAGAGGATCGTCCCTATAAACAGATAGGGTGATTGCAAAGCCACTTTAAGTAAGAGTTTATTGGGAGACATAAAACCGAGGGCAAAGTGAATGTTAAAGACGACACAAACTGTTGACAAATTTCAGGAAGATTGTAGCGATCGCACCACCTCAGAGAGCAACCGCGACATGGCCTCAATACTATAGTGTTGAATACAACGGGTTCGTGCCAATGCTCCTCGACGTTGTGCGTCTTCAGGATGCTCGAGAATCCAACGAATCTGCTGAGCGATCGCCTCAGGGGCCTCAGGCTCCACTAAATACCCAGAATCTTGCAGAATTTCGGGAATATCCCCAACCCGAGTCGCCAAAATCGGTTTTGCCATAGACATACCATCCGTGAGCTTAAGGGGAAACTGAGCCAACGCCGCCGGAGTTTCCCGTTGAGGAACCACAATGATATCAGCCCCCGCCACCACAAATGGCATTTTCGTCACCGGTTGGGGTGGAAGTTGAATAATCCAGCGGCCCCATCGCTGCCTCAACTGCTGATCATAATCATCATAAGGACTCCCTCCCACAATCACCAACCGTAGCGTCGGATCATCAAGGCGATCGAGAGCCTGCAAAACATCCTCAATCCCCTTATACGGGCGAGGTGCCCCAGGAAACATTAAAATCCGATAACCTGAAAGTCCATAGGCTTGGCGGCTCAGTTGCGGATCATAAGCATCAGGATTAAACAACTCCGTATCCTTACCATTAGGAATTTTGACACCACCAAAACGAGTTTGCAAAAACTGAGTATGAACCGTCACCGCATCAGCCTCACAAACACGAGACTCCATCCAACGTAGATAGAGAGGATGATCCGGATATCGCAAGGCCCCCCGAGGTTTCAGGATATCCTGAGCCAACTGTCTGAGACTCGGACGATAGCGATAGCCATCACCCCCATGCCAACTTAACTCCCAATCATCAATATCTAAAATCACCCGACAACCCCTGTTGCGTTTGTGCCATAACGCTAACCCCAGCGTCGTTGGTTTCGGACGCAAAGCATAGATAATATCCCCATCGAGTTGCTTCAACAACGCCCGCGATCGCCCAATAAACCCCGGATAATACTCACCCGGAACCGTGACCATAGGAACATCACTCACCGTCGCCTCAGCAGGCTCATCCCCAAACACAAACCCGTAAATCTTGACTGTAGCCCCAATTCGTTCTAAAGCCTGGGCTAACAAAAACGTTCGTACCGCCCCACCCCAGCGTCCAGCCCCCTGTTTCGAGAGATCACTGACTAAAATAGAAATCTTTGGAGAGGCCACAGGAGCGTTGACAGTCATAACAGTTCTCGTTGAGGTGAAGTACGGCAAAGACCCTGTACAAACTGATCACAAGCATATCCCAACGCCACCCCACCTAGGCCGGTTGGTGAATGATCCAGCATCCTGCCAACCGCCACAATGTCACCTCGAACAACAAACCCTACCACGACAATCGACTTATCCGTAATCACACTGATCATGCTTTGCCAGAGGAACAGGGAACACCAGCTTAAGCAGAACCTTCAGAAGGTCAAACTCAGCCCAGCAGCGAGCGACTTGCCCCTAAATGCCCCTTAGCTTATGCCAAGGTAGCACACTCTTTCGGCGAGTGGGAGCCTCAAATGAGGTCTGAAACTCTTGACCGACAGATTCCTTCCAAAGCCGCCAGACCTGCGATCGCCCCTCCTCTGAGATACCCTGAGACCCTCAAAACCCATCGCCATCCCTCGGCGGTCGTCGTCGGCGTCGATAAACCATCGCCCCAACCACCAACATTCCCGTCAACGTCAACGCCCCAAACACCGGCCAGACCTCCCCCGTCTCTAAAGCCTGACGTCCGGAACTCCCCAGCATCACAATCGGCAAGATTCCCGGAACCGTTCCTAGTAACGTACCAACTAGATAGTCCCGAACCCGAATCCCACTCAACCCCGCCGCAAAATTCACCACACCATAGGGAATAATCGGCAACAGGCGAATCGCAAACAGATAAAACATCCCCCCCTGCTGGAGTTCCGCATCCAAAGCCTGCCAACCCCGGCCCATCCGTCGGGCGATCGCCTCCCGCCCCACCGTTCGACTGAAGCCAAACGCAATCATCGCCGCCAAAATCGCCCCCAAACTACTCCAAGCCGTTCCCCAAACGATGCCAAACAAAGCCCCTCCCATTAAATTAAGAGGCGTTGAAGGCAACAACAGCAGCGTTCCCAGACTATACAGAACTAAATAGAACAGTGGTGCCCACCCACCCGCCTCCTCTAGCCCCGATCGCACCTGTTCAGGATCGAGTTCCCTCAAACCATATATCCCCAGAACACTCATCACCATGCAGAACAGCAGCCATTGAATGGGCGTACCACCACGAGGCGGTTGACTCATAACGCCTCTCCCCCAGATTGACTCAACGGGGACACTTGACCGTCATTCCCCTGATCTTCAAAACCATAGAGATCCCGAACCAAATATAAAGGACGGCCTTTGACCTCTTCATAAACCCGTCCTAAATACTCACCAATTACCCCCAAACTAATTAACTGAATCCCCCCCAGAAACAACACAGCCACCATCAGCGAAGCATAGCCAGGAACATCAATGCCGAAAATTAGAGTACGAATCACTAAAAAAACAGCATACACCAGAGCCATCGAAGAAATTACCAGTCCAACATAACTCCAAACCTTCAACGGTAAAGAACTAAACGCCGCAATTCCATCCAGGGCAAAATTCCAGAGTTTCCAGTAGTTCCACTTACTTTGGCCCGCATAGCGAGGATCGCGATCATAATCGATCGCAATTTGTCGATATCCCACCCAAGCAAATAACCCTTTCATAAATCGATTCCGTTCCGGAAGTTGTTTAATAGCCTCCACCACCCGTCGATCCATCAAACGAAAGTCCCCTGTATCTTCGGGAATAGGAACCTTACTAACTCGTCCAATCAAGCGATAAAAGTGAGTCGCACTAAACCGTTTTAGCCAAGTTTCCCCACGGCGATCGCGACGAGTTCCATAGACAACATCATAGCCTTCTCGCCACTTTTCCACCAACGCAGCAATCAGCTCGGGAGGGTCTTGTAAATCCGCATCTAGGGGAATTACGGCTGCCCCACAGGCAAAATCCAAACCAGCACTAAGGGCAATATCTTTACCAAAGTTACGGGATAAATTTATGATTTTTATCGCTGGGTTTTGTCGATGATAACTAATGAGTTTCTCTAAACTTTTATCGCAACTTCCATCATTAACGCAAATAATTTCATAACTTAAATTAGGAATTTCTAGGCTTTTTATAACTCGTTTCAAAAGACAATTCAAATTGTCTTCCTCATTATAAATGGGAATAATAATGGAGAGTGTTATCTGTGATCGCTCAAAATCGATGTCCATTCCCATGAATCGAGTTTATCCAGGTTTTGTTTTGAATGATAGCCTCAAGACAGCCCCAAGCAGTATGCAAAACGTTTTGATGTCTTGCCTGAGAGTTTCGACGTACTCTCAAACCACGAAATCTTAAGTATAAACAATCTGGATTCGTCCCAATTGTATGCGATCAAAAATTGCGTTAATTTGCTGATAATCTTCCATAGACAACCCTTGACCGGACAAGAGCAAACACGTTAGCTTTAAATAATCCTGATGGCTAATCACATGACTCTCTAAACATGACTCAATCAGCGATCGCCAATAGCCAATTGTCTTTCCCTGCAAAGCTTGACCCATAATCTATCTCACGTGACATCTCTCTTGAAACCGTCATCTTAGATTAACTCATGTTAGGTTAACTCATGTTAAGTCACATCCATCACCCTAACTCATATCTCACCATGGAGATTTACCGACTTCCCGCCTTATCCGACAACTATATCTTCCTCCTGTACGATCGCCCCCGTCAGGTGGCCGCCGTTGTCGATCCCGCCGAAGCCGCCCCTGTCCTAAAGAAACTCAAACAACTCAACGCAACCCTCACCACCATCTTCAACACCCATCACCATGCCGATCATGTCGGCGGGAACCCATCCCTGCAACAGGCCTTCCCCGACCTTACCATCTATGGTGGACGAGAAGATAAAGGGCGCATCCCAGGCCAGTCCGTCTTCCTAGAAGAAGGCGATCGCGTCAGCTTCGCCGGACGAGAAGCCCAAGTCTATTTCGTTCCCGGCCATACTCGCGGCCATATCGCCTATTACTTCCCCCCCAGCCATCCCGACGACAGCGGTGAACTCTTTTGTGGCGATACCCTCTTTGTCGGCGGTTGTGGGCGACTCTTTGAAGGAACCCCAGCCCAAATGGTCACCTCCCTCGGCAAATTGCGGAATCTCCCCGACAACACCCGTATCTGGTGTGCCCATGAATATACCCTCAACAATCTCAAATTTGCCCTAACCGTTGATGCCGAGAATCCCATCCTTCAGCAACGATTCGCAGACGTTAAAGAGGCGCGATCGCGTCACGAAGCCACCGTCCCCTCCCTCATCGGCCTAGAAAAACAAACCAATCCCTTTCTCCGTTGGGACCATCCCAGCCTACAACAAACTGTTCAAAGTCACGATGACGTACAAACCTTTGCCCGATTGCGGGGACGAAAAGACAACTTTTAACGTTCAAACATGGCCATGGGACTCGATCAACAAAACAGCATTCCTTGGCGGCTGATCTGCGCAGGAGTGTTAGTGCTTCCCTTAAGTCCCCTATTGGGAGGACTCGCTATCATCACCGTTTGTAGCTGGTCTTGGTGGCGAGAGGGGCGATCGCACCGACAACAACCTCTCACCTGGAGTTTAGCCCTACTCTCCCTACTCCTGCTACTCTCAGCCCTACAGGCCGAAAAGACCTCAACGGCCCTCCTTGGATTAGCCAATTTTCTGCCCTTCATCGCCATCTTCATCGCCAGTCGTTCCCTCATTCAACATCCCCAGCAACGACAACAACTGGCCGAGGCGATCGCCCTCTCCTCCCTTCCCGTAGCCCTCATCGGCCTCGGCCAACAGTACCTTGGTTGGCATGGTCCCATCCACTGGGGTTGGCTCATCTCCTGGCAACTCGAAGCCGGTGGAACCCCCCCAGGTCGTATGTCATCCGTCTTTGGCTACGCCAACCCCCTCGCCAACTTTAGCGTCATCGCCTGGACCCTCAGTGTTGGCCTGACCGTTCAAGCCTGGCGAACCCGTCCCGCCCATCATCCCTGGCCTCGGGCCATCTGGGGCTGGGGAGGATTAGTCTTAGCCAACAGCCTCGTCCTATTCGCCACCTCCTCCCGCAATGGTTGGGCCGTTGCGATCGCCATCGCCCTCACCTACGCCGTACTCCTCGGCTGGCGTTGGCTAATCGCCGCCGTTGGGGCCATAGCTGCCCTCATCCTCGGCGCCGCCTTTGGCCCTCCCCCCCTCCAATCCCCCCTACAGCAAATCGTTCCGAGAGCCATCTGGGCGCGTCTCAACGATGACCTCTACCCCAATCGTCCCATTGAAACCCTACGGATTAGCCAATGGCAATTTGCCTGGGACTTAAGCCAAGATCGCCCCATCTGGGGTTGGGGACTACGTCACTTCTCCCACCTCTACCAAGACCACAGCGGACAATGGCTCGGACATCCCCATAACCTACCTCTGATGCTGTTAGCCGAAACCGGCCTCCCCGCCACCCTGCTTCTCTATCTCAGCGTAGGCTGGGTCTGTTATCGCGGTGTCAAACACCTAACCCCCCTCCAGCCCCTGAGAACTCAGACCAATCTCATTCCCCTAATGCTACTGTTGGCCTTTGCCGCCACAACCCTCTTTCATCTCATCGACGTCACCCTCTTCGATGCCCGCATCAATACCCTCGGCTGGCTGCTTCTCGCAGCCATTGACCCAGGGGAAACTCTCCCCAGACACAAAATACCCCAAGGCGAAGACCTCGGGGTAGAGCATCGTTAACAGAGCCAGCAACCGGTCACGCAAGTATTCCGGTGTTCTCAAGTTCCCTATTGAGAAACTACTACAGGGGTTCCAGGATTCACCTGTTCATACATCGCCAGAATGTCATCATTCCGCATCCGCACACAGCCATGAGACACCGCCTGACCAATCAACTCCTCATTGGGAGTTCCATGAAACGCAATCCAGTCATCGCCCTCATAGAAGACAATCACCGCTGGACCAATCGGACTATTGGGGCCAGGAGGAACCAACTCACCCGTCCAGGGATTTTCCCAAACCGGATCTAAAGCCATATTGGTGACCTCAAACTCACCCACCGGGGTTTCCCAACCGGGTTTCCCAACCGCCACAGGATAACTGGCGATGACCTCATCATCCTCATAGAGATACACCCGACGTTCACTCAACCGCAGTTCGATTCGTGAGTCAGGCTTACCAATGCGATCAGGTTGAGTGTCAGGATCACTGGGAGGTTCAGAAGGGACTGCATCGCCACCGGGCAAAAAGTCTCCCGGTTCGCCGATGGGGGGAACCTGAAGATTTGGATTCACCCGCAGACGGTAGGCCATCTGCTCCTGAGCGATCGCCATCCCCGGACTGAGGAATAAAATTGCCGCAGCACTTGATGCGACTGCACCTAGCAATTTAGGCAAAGGGTTAACGGTATGCCGTGGGGTCATAGGGGTTTGCTCTCCTCACTGAAATTGCGGAACTGGGTATAGGTGATTAAATGCCTCTACATATTCTATACGACAGTTTCCGTAGAATCGGTTTTACCCGGTGACCATTGCCATTCCGACACCCCAGCCATCCTCTCACCCAAGCCGATCTCAGCGGCCATCGCGGCTAAGAACAAGTCGCGGCTAAGGACAAAAGCGTAACGTTGATCGTCCTGTTTCGGGATCAAACGCCAAAATATAGCCTCGATTGCCAATACTATCGATGATTTCATGCCAAAGCCGGTCATCCCCATCCACCCCCGGAACATTAGCCCGCAGCAACTGAATCTGTTCATCCGAGAACACCCCCACAATGGCCGTCTCTTCCTGAGACTCTCCATGACTCGGCATCACCGGACGAGGATAGAGATATAAGGTTTGATCCGTCGCGATCGCCACCCGACGACAGGTTTCCCCCACCCCATCGCCAATCCGTTGACTCTGAATCGCCCCCTGGCCCGCCAACTCAGGAATCGGCGTCCAACTCAGCGAAGCCACCAACAGTAACGATACAAACATGACTGAAATCAGATTACAGAGCGTAGGCGATCGCCGGCCAATATACCGGCCAATTTGACATCCTCCCCCACTTAAGCCATCTCGCTACGCTTGATGTCTTTGAAGTGGGGGATTCCCAATCCTCGCGAATCAGGATTTCTGCTTCGTTCCGTG
>LJZT01000018.1 GCA_001314905.1 Phormidium sp. OSCR | reverse complement strand
ATTCTTGTTGGTAATTTTCGGGTTGACCGTCTGGTTGGCAAAATGGCAAGCCTTAGCAAAGGCCTCCAGAGTTGCCTCGAGTTGGTCGCGGTGCTCTGGAGTTGGGTTGAGTTTACAGACAATGCTTAAGACTTGCTGTTCCATGCCGTTATTATACACCTAGGTGAGATAAACGAGGACTCGGCGTTCTCTATTGCCGCTCGCGTCGATTTTCCTCCCCGCTCTGAAGAGACGGGGCTTCCAATCTTCCGACTCTCCTCGTGATGCCTAGAATTGGAGATGCCTAGAATTGGAGATGCCTAGAATTAGAAATGCTTAGCATAGTTAGTTGAAAAAGTCAACGACGGCTTGGGCGATCGCCTCGTTGCCATCTTTCGGCAGTTTGCTGGCTTGTTTGGGGGGGTGGGGGGACTCTCGCAGAAACCGCCAATCTCCAGCGAAGAAGTCGTCATGGGGGATAATTTGATGCTGCCCCCACTCCTGAATCCCATCGAGGAGAATTTGGGCTTCGGCGAATCCTTCTCGTGTCACGGAAACCAGGGGAACATCGAGGCGGAGGGCTTCGGCGAAGGTACTATACCCAGGTTTGGAGACGACGCGATCGCATAGGGGCATGACATCTACTGGGCGATAGGCCGTGTCGAGGATTTTCCGTAAATTGGCTAAATCTGGGGCGTTGCGATCGAAGGTGAGAAATTGCCAATCGGGAAACTCCCGCAGACGGTGATAGGGCAAGGCCTGTAAGCCTAAGCCGCCGAAGGTGAGGAGAATGGTTTTCTCACGGGGGGCTGTTAGGGAAAAGGTTTCTCGGAGGTGCGCTTCACTATATTTTGGAGTCCCGCCGGTCAGTCCAACATCGGTAATGTTAGCAAAGGCAGACATAGGTTCATGGAGGGGTAAGCGAAACAGGCGATCGCACTCCCCAAAACACGCTTCAATCCAATCGGCAATCTCGATAAACTCCCCACCCCAAGGGCGATAAATAAAATCCCAGCCAAAGTTACTCATCATCCAGCCAGGAACTCCGGCATACTGGGAAATTTTGGCGGCGAGGGGGGGAATATCTGCCAGAACCAATCCGGCCCGATTCAGCTTCATAAAGTTGACTTCCCCGGCAATAATTTCGTTTTGCCGGTTTTGGATATCCCGCAGCTTCTCTAGGGTGGTGCTTTTGTCCATTTTGAGGCTATCGGCTTGAATCACCCCCACATCTAAGGCGCGAGGGCGATAGAGATAGTCACCGGGGATGTAGGAATCGAGAAGCCAACGGGGGGCGGTTGTCACCATGGCGATGAGAATCTCGGGGTTGAGGCGTTGGATGCTGGCGGCGACCGAAGCGGCGCGAACGGCATGGCCAAAGCCATGGTTGGTGACGGCGAAGTAGAGAACGGGGCGGGACATAGATTTTGTGTGTTAGTAACTGTTTGGACAGCTAAAATCTCTGAAGTTTAAGAGGATTTGGAACAATCCGTGACTGAGGGATGATCCTAACCAAGCACTAGCTAACCCTTGGATCAGGATACCGAGTTGTAGCCAGAGGAGAGACGTTGACTTAGTGACAGACTCGATGGCTGTTGTCGGTGATTGTGGGGTTGAGGGGGGAACGGATGTCTCAGTGAATCGTATCTTGGTGGTTTTAGGAGTGGTTTTATCGGAACTCGACAGGATGAAGGCGAGCAAGAATCCCGTTAAACCAACAGTAATCATGACAGCCAGAAATCGGGATATTAGCCAAGGAATGAGAGTTAGGCCGCCGCTTCCCTGGCGGTAGAAAAACATAGCTAGAAATGCTCCGCTGACGCTACCGCTGTAGAGGAGGAAGGGCAAAATAATGGGAACGAATATGAAGCCATAGGCCTGAGATTGGCTGAAGGAGGAGTTGAGATAATGAATGAAGCTGAGGGCCGTCACCAGGACGGCGATCGCAACCACAACTATCCCCAGTAACACCGACAAAATCGCTAGACTGGCGAACCAGCCAGAGGAGGTGACCTGAACGGCGATCGCCATGGCCGCTAATCCCGGTAAAATCGCCAGTAACAGGCTAATCCAGAGGATGATCGGATTGAGTTTATCCAAGAGTCTTGCCTTCTGTGGGTTGTTGATTCAATGATTGCGATCAGGATAACGTTAGAGGACATTATGGAGGCTTTCTCGGAGTTGCGTCAGCTTTTTTTGGACGGAATTATGGGTGTATTCATCATCAGGATGGGGCGATTGTCCTGGTTGTTGGAAATAGGGGCGATCGCCGTAAATTTGTCCCCATTTAAAGTCAACTTGCCGGACAAATTCATAGAGTATTTCGGAGTTTGTGGTAATGGAGGTGAGAATCTTCTCTAGGGCAATTAGAGGCTTGTCAATGTGTTCGCTGACGCGACTATCTTGTTTAACCCAATCTTGTAAAACGGCTTTTAAAGCGCCGGAGGAGTCGGAGAGGTGTTTGTCAATAAAGCCATTGATTTCTGTAACTGCTCGCAGCAAAATCGGCACAGGAGATTCGCCTTTGAAGAAGTTGTTTCCTTCTGCGGCAATGGCATCCGCGAGGGTAAATTTATGACCCCGTAAAATATCTTGACGCAGGTCGTTATCGGGGTCATTGGCGGCGGAGTTGGGCGTGGGTTCGGGTTCAGTACTCATAACCGTTCGCAAAGATGGACGCAAATGGCCGAGACCATCATCGCTAGTTTAACAGCCCGAATTGGGGCGATCGCACCCAGTTTCGGTCATCTGGGAGTGCTTTCGTCTGGGATAGGGGTGTAGGATGAGGGAGGCGATCGCCTCTTGCCCCTAGCTATCCCTGTTGTTGAACCATGTCTAAGCCCCAATTTGCCGAAATTATTGAGATTCAGCCCCCCCTAGGCGATCGCCTACGGCGGTTTATGCTTGAACGCTTTGGCGCGACGCTGACGTTGCGTAGCAGCTTGCCTCCGGAACGGCTTACGGTGCAAATGTGGACGAATATCCCCAGTAAGTACAACAGCGAGGGAGACTGGTACGCTATTGATTTGCCCTATCACTTCACCCTAGATGGAGTTCACCACTTCGAGGGGGCGTTTTTCCCCACCAGTCAGGGAGAGTATGCTTATACTTATCGCATCGGCGATCGCCAGCAACCGGATATCTGGCAATGGCTGGGCTATCCTCATAATGATGGCTTTCTCAGCGTTCAGGAACCCTCAGACTTAATGCCTTGGGCGCAGGGTCCCAGTTGTATTCGTATTATTAGTAATCTCTATATTGGTAACTATATTGCCGCCTCTCAAGCCGATAAATTGGGGGTTGATGCGGTCTTGAATATGGCAGAAGAATTGGCATTGTCTTATCCACCTCAAGCCAATATCACCTATCAGAAACTTGGCACGCCCGATGGTGCAGAAAATACTATTTCTGATGAACTATTAGTCAAGGCAGTGAATTGGCTCGATGAACAACGGGCAGCAGGAAAACATAAAATCCTGGTTAATTGTCGTGCTGGGATTGGGCGTAGTGGTTCGGTGATGGTGGCCTATTGTTTTGCGAAACACCCCACTTGGACTTATGTGGAAACCGTGGAATATGTTTGGAGTCGTAAACCCAACATTTATCCCCATCGCCATTTACAACAAAGTTTAGAACGGCTATTTCCGCGCCAATCATGACTTAATTTGACTTAATTAACCTGACTTCATTGACCATGATCAGCGAGTGGATAATCACCTATCGCGGTGAAGTGGCGGCGTTGCTGTCGGCCCTTTTGTGGGCGATCGCCGCCGTTCTCTATCAACAGGTGGGCGATCGCATCCCACCCCTACAACTAACCTTACTCAAAGGGGCGATCGCCATTGCCCTGATTTTGCTCACCCTACTGCTGCGAGGAACCGTTTTGCCCCAGATTCCGGGGCGATCGCTACTGCTATTGGCCGCCAGTGGTGGCCTAGGCATTAGTTTAGGCGATACCGCCTTCTTCCATGCCCTCAACCGTCTCGGTTCCCGGCGTACACTCCTGTTGCAAACCCTCTCTCCCGCCCTAACAGCCCTAATCGCGGCGGTGGTTCTAGCAGAACTCCTCAGCCCCCGTTCAGGAATTGGCATGATGCTAATTCTCCTGGGGGTGGCCTCGGTGATTCAAGAGCGCGTTAGCCCCAGCGCCGCCACTCCCAAGGCTCAATTTCCCTGGCAAGGCTTGGCCTGGGCGCTGCTGGCGGCGGCAGCCCAAGCGGGCGGGGCGGTTCTCTCGCGGGCGGCCTTAGCTGAAACCGATGTCAGCCCCCTCGTGGCGGCCTTAATTCGCCTGGTGGCAGGATTGGTCTTTTTACCCCTCTGGATGGCGGCCATGCCCCGTTCGACGAAACTCACCTGGACACCCATCGCCTCAGGGCGCACCTGGGCCATGATTGGGGTGGCGGCATTTCTGGGAACCTATTTAGCTATTTGGCTGCAACAAACCTCCCTCAAGTTTGCTCTGGCGGGGGTGTCACAAACCCTCAGTGCCATGAGTCCGATTTTTGTGCTACCGTTGGCCGCCTGGACCGGCGATCGGCTTACCCTCAGAGCTATTCTGGGGGCAGTCATTGCTGTGTCGGGGGTGGCGTTGTTATTTTCGTGAACCATTTTGGGACTTTTAGTTTGCCCAAGCTATCGTTTCTTTTGATTCATTTTTTTGACTGTCTTTAATTTTGTAAATCATGAAAACAAAGATATTTAAAACATCATTTATGATTTTGGCGTTCTACGGCACTTGATTAAAAAAACAGCTTCGCGCCCCAGTGTGACAGGCCACATCACCCACTTGGTCAATTTTGAGGAGAATTGTGTCGCCGTCGCAGTCATAGGCGATGGATTTCACTTTCTGGATATGTCCTGAGGTAGCACCTTTGTGCCACAATTCTTGACGAGACCGACTCCAGTAATGAGCTTCTCGGGTATCGAGGGTGCGTTCGAGGGATTCTCGGTTCATCCAGGCCATCATTAAGACAGCCCCGTCTTTATCATCTTGAGCGATGGCGGGAATTAAGCCGCGATCGTCGAATTTAAGCTGTTCGATCCATAATCGATCTTGGTTGATACTCTTGGTGGTCATGGGCATTAGAAAAAGTCTGACAGTCCTGGGAGATCTCCGGCAAAGAGAACATTTGCCAGGGCGATCGCCTCCGGTGTCCCTTCAATATAGCCCAGATGGTGCAACTGAGAGGCACTCCACAAACCACTGTAGAGGGGGGCGAGATGACGAATGTTCATGCGTAATTCTCCCCGTCCACCCCGTGTCACCTGGGGCTTACCGTCTTTGAGTGTGAGGAGGAGGCGATCGCAATTTTCAGGGAAAATCTCATCCTCAATCTCCAGATGCAGTTCCCCAGACAGAAGAGGATAACCCCGTTGGCGTAGGGCGGCTTCGAGATGGACAATACGCCAAGAGAGCATCATCTGCTCGCGGAGAATCATAGTATCGAGGGGCAGAGTCAACATGGTGGCATCAAGTTGTCCCCCATGCCAAGAGGCTAAGGTCATTTGGGAGCGATGGCTATAGAGGAAGGCCCAAAAACTCTGAATGGCGGCGGGGGTGAGTAATACGCGATCGCGAATCGCCATTAAACCCTCCTGATCTCGCTTTTGGCAAAAGACGATATAACCTTCCGGGGCGCTGCGATCGCCGAAGATATAGGTAAAAACTGGGGGGAGATTGACAGGGATAAAGCCCTGCAAAATGAGATTCCACAAAAAGTCCCCACGTTGCACCGCCCCATTGTGACGGGGGGCGTACTGTTCATACAGGGGGGCGATCGCCTCGGTACAGTTTTCAACCCGAATACAGGGAAGTTGAGGCTTCTGCGGTCTAAGACTGGTGAGCGAGATTTCCCAGAGACAGCGACTCGCCGCCTGTTCATAGCCCAGCTTGCGATAGAGGGGAGGCGTTGCCGGATAGAGACTCGACAGGGGGACTCCCTGATCATAGAGTTCCCGCAGCAAATTCCCTAACAGGGTTGTGGCCGCCCCAGTCCCTCGATATTCCGGGGCAATTCCCACCGACGGCACGCCCATACAGTCCACCAACCGCCCCCCCAACCAATGGCCGGTTGACACGGTCACTAACCCTCCCCCAATCTGGTTATCCTGGCGAACCAGCCGATAGTTCTCCGGCGGCAAAATATCGATATAGGAGGCACACTGATCCAGTGGGATCACAAAGCATTGACTCAAAATCTCATTGAGCTGCTTCGCCTCCTCAGAGTCGGATAAAATGTCGTAATGCCAACGCTCACTCATAAACACCTACCCGTTTTCCCAAAATTGTACTCCAACGACCTCTAACCTTGAATGCAGCCCTAACTGTTCCCCGAAGAAGACCACAAAGCTAAGCCCCCACCTGGTTCTCCCCCTTGCCCCTCGCCTCTTGCCTTTTGCCTTTTGCCTCTTGCCTCTTACCTCCCCATGCTTGACACCTATCTCAACAAATTCGCCCGGTTTGGAGTTCACTTGGGCCTAGAACGTATCCAACGGCTGTTAAAAGATTTAGGAAACCCTCACACCCAAGTTCCGGTGATTCATGTAGCGGGAACCAATGGCAAAGGGTCCGTTTGTGCTTATCTCAGTTCCATTCTCACGGCGGCGGGCTACCGAACCGGGCGTTATACCTCTCCTCATTTAACCCATTGGTGTGAGCGGATTTGTCTCGATGGTCATCCCATTTCTGAGGCGCGGTTTGAGGAGTTATTACACCGGGTGGAGGCGGCGATTGTCCCCGATGAACCCACCCCCACCCAGTTTGAGGTGGTGACGGCGGCGGCCTGGTTGTATTTCGCTGAGTCGGCGGTGGATGTGGCGGTGGTTGAGGTGGGATTGGGGGGACGCTTGGATGCGACGAATGTCTGCGATCGCCCTCTGGTGAGTGTGATTACGTCCATTAGTCGCGATCATTGGCAACGCTTGGGAAATACGTTAGGGGAGATTGCTGGCGAGAAGGCGGGAATCCTCAAGGCCAACTGTGCGGCGGTGGTGGGGCCGTTACCCCCGGAGGCGCAACGGGTAGTCCAAGGGCGAATTGAGGCGTTAAATTGTGCGGCGGTTTGGGTGGAACCGGCGATTCCGGTTGAGGGAAATCGGGTTGCGGTACAGGGGTTTGAGTATGAGTTGTCTCTGGGGGGGGCGGTTCAATATGTCAATTCGGCGATCGCCTTGGCGGTAATTCGTCAGTTACAACAGCAAGGTTGGCAGATTTCGGATCAGGCGATTCGTCGCGGGATGCTGACGACGCGCTGGGAGGGACGGTTGCAATGGCTGATGTATCAGAAGCGGCGCGTTTTAATTGATGGTGCTCATAATGTGGCGGCGGCCTGGGCGTTGCGGGACTATGTGGATGGTTTGCAAACGCCGGTGACGTGGGTGATGGGGATGTTGGCGACGAAGGATACGGAGGGGATTTTGGCGGCGTTGTTGCGGCCGGGCGATCGCCTGATGTTGTTACCGATTCCGGGCCATCAATGTGTGCCTGTGGAGGCGTTGTCGCGGCAGGCGATCGCTGTTTGTCCTGATATCTCGCCTGAGTTCGCTGAGGCGGTGGAGGAGGGGTTGACTCGGGCGAGTTTGGACGGCGATCGCCTCCCGGTTCTTTGTGGTTCTCTCTATTTAATTGGCCGTTTTTTGCAGGGTCAACAGGGAGAAGGATTGTCTAGCCCTAGGCGGTTCAAGTGATGTTTGTTACCGGGTTTTTAAGTATCCAGCACAGTCAACGATGTAATAGTATTTTTGTTGGCACACTGATGAACAAAGATTGCTATTGTACTTAGAACCGTCTTCCCCTGCGTTGGGAACCCGAAAACGGGAAACATTGGTAACGTAGATACCAACTAATACATTAAATGGTAACTCTTCTTTTTGAAAGAACCCGCAAATTTTCTTCGAATTAGCTCGCGTTACTCGTGCAATTTTTGTCTGTGACTTACAATGATAAAGATGATAATAGCCGGGAGTTTTTGGATAGTTCGGATAGCTAGTTACGGATTCTTCTTGCCAATGTAGTTCTAGGTCATCGCCCTCACAAATAGACTTGAAAATCACCCATTGCAATCCTTCACCAGTTCCCTGAGTGACTTGATGATTGGTGTATTTCTCGGCGTATTCATCTTGAGCAAATGTAAAGAGGGTCAGCATCCCTCTACCCCCTTTATCGTTATTGGCATCGTAGCCCGATCCGCTATCAAATTTTAAACCGATTTGGGGATTCTTTTGTTGCTTTATAAATTCTCCTTTAAAGAGTTTTTCTTCTCGTTCTCCAACGAGTATATGCAAATAGTCTCGCGCTCGAGTCATAGCTACATAGCGCAATCGTCGTTCTTCTTCTATAGCTTCTTGACTGCTAATATCCTGATTACAATCGGCAGGCGGAATTAAAACAGCATCAAATTCTAATCCTTTTATTTTGTGGATAGTAGAGAGAATAATGTTGGTTTTAGCTTGTTGTTGGGATGTGGAATATAGCTGATCTAAGCGAAGTAATTCACTAAAATCTCCGATGTTCTGAATATAGTCAATAAAGTCAGAAATCGTGCTGTAACCAGGATAACTCGCCTCAAAAAACCAAGCGGCGGCAACCAGGAGAGAGTACGAGTTATCATCCCAATCTGCTCCTAAATTCAGCTTACAATTGGAATAAATATTGCTAATATAGGTCAAAAAATCTGGTTCAAAAGAGTCGATTCGATGGTCACGCTCGGGTTGAAGTCGGTCTAGCACGACAGCAATTTGACGTAAGGATGCAAACTTATATTTTCCTCCTTGAACGCGGATTTGTGCTTGGTTTTGAAATCTCTTTTGTATGGGACCTAAAGTGCGGTAAAGTTCTGCGTTAGTGCGAAAAAGAACGGCTACTGAAGAATGCTTACCTTTCAGAATATCTGCGATTTTTTCTGATATTTGTTCAAGGGTTCTTTCTGGTGTTTGTGGGGATTGTGAGTAGTGTCCTTTGATGTCATTTTGTGCAGGGATTAGGGGTTCATTTCGTAGGCGAATCTTGTTTTTACTGATATATTGATTGGCTTTTGTCAAGATATCATTACCAGAACGATAGTTGATTGTTAACTGATGTAAATTGGCTTGAAACTCCGTTTCAAACTGTTTAAAATAAGCGGCAGATGAACGAGAGACTGCTGAACTGGTGCGCTCATACCCGTAGATGCTTTGGTCATCGTCACCGATCGCAATGAGATGAGTATTATCCCCTTTAATGCGTAACAGCATTTCATAACGTTGGTCATTGATATCTTGATATTCATCAACAAAGATATAGTGAGGCGCTTCACGTCCATTCGGTCTTAGTAGGCTTTTATTGGTTGTGGTCATGTTTAAGTATTCTGCTGGATATTGTTCCACAGTGCATTCTGGGGGAAGGCGATCGCCTAAGCTGCGGCGAACATAACCATGAAAGGTATAAATATGTAGGCGATTATAGGAACTGGCATAGCCTAAATCGCGGAGTAAATTATTAAGGCGCGATCGCAATTCTGCCACAACCGCTGCATTATAAGCCAGCACCAAAATATCATCGGGATTTTCCCGTTCCTGCACAATTAAATTAGCCACACATAGCAATAATGTTCGCGTTTTTCCCGTCCCCGGACCAGCGGTGACAATCAGCGATTTCTTAACGCAGGCTTCAACCATCTGTTTTTGTTGATGGTTAAGTTGATTCATTTCTTTGGTAAACGCCTCAAGGCGCAGTTGACTTCCTAACCAACTACTTTCCGGCAATTGATTCAGAATTAACTCTTCAATTTCTTTGATATTCTTGCAAGCAAAATACTGTTGTATGAAATCCACCCTTTGTTCAATCGTAGCATGTTCTATCAAGGCTGCTAAAGCATTTAATCGCCATTCTTTCAAAACGTGGTAGTCTTCAAATTTCTGTTGAACTTCTCGATCAGCTTGACGAGTTGATGGATCAACAATTGATGACTCAAATGACTCATCATTGATCTGTAGTTCTAAAGAGGTTGGGATAAAATCTTGCTCATACCTGATATAGCCTAAATCCCGCAACCAACTCAGGGTGGCTTTGAATAGGTGAGAGTGTTCTCCGGAAGTCAAAGCCATTAAATCCCCTAAGTTAATTGTCTTTTGTCGTTCGTGATTCTTTTGAATATCGGCTAACAGTTTTGGACATATTTGCTGGATTTGCTCCAATTCCTTGCGCCAACTTGTTGGATTTTGACTTCTGATTCTAATTTGCTGAACGCCGTCTGCTTTGCTTCTCAGACTAATTCCATTTAATCGGTTCAGCAACCGCACCATCTTCGGCCATGATTTCGCGAGGCGATCGCTCCCGTCGGGAAACTGTAAATCTTTAAAGGATATTTCCTGTTTATCCTGCCAATTTAATGATATTTTCTTGAGTTCAAACTGGGCTAGTTCATACAATTTATAGGCTTTTTGGTCGGCTTCTTCAATGCCAAATTTGGTCATGTTTATCCGTAGATTACGCTGGACTCGTATCTCCTCTCGTTTATGTGCTTGAAATAAGGCCGTCAACACTTGATTAACACTGCTTAGGTTTAAGGTATCTTGAATGGTAGAAATCAAGATACTGACGGATTTTTCGCGACTTCCCCCGTTTTGTTCAACGAGTTTAACCAAAGGAGATGCTATAGTCGGAGACGAACCCAGGGATAGATTTATATGGGAGACGACGCGATCGCCGAGTTTGATTTTACCTAACTCTTCCAACCAATATAAAAGCATTCGTTGCGTAGTTTCAGGATTTTTCTTGTCTTTTAAATCATTAGATTCTTTAATTAAATCAACCGGAATAATAAAGTGATTGGGGTTTGCTTGTTGTTGGCGATATTCAGCGATGGCTAAGCGCATCGACTCGAGATCACTCCAGTGAAGACGATGGGTTTGTAGTGTGGTTTTTGCCTTAGCAAAACTGGTTTCGCTGTAAAATAAAATACAGCGAACTTTTTCCATTCCCGCTTGTTCACGACTCTGGGAATCTCTCCCCGCTCGACCAATTTCTTGCAGGTAATTTTCTAGATTACTCGGTGGACGCTGATGAAAGACAAAATGGATATTTGGAATATCAATTCCCATCCCAAATGCTTTCGTCGCAAAAATCACCACCCTTTCGCCATTGCGAAACTCGGATTCGGTACTGGAACGCTCTTCGGCTGCCATCCCAGCATGGTAAAATCCCACAGCCAGATCCTTTCGTCCGCGTTTGGCAAATTCCTGCTCCAATTTCTCCGCATATTCTTCACATTTCTTGCGATTATTCAAAAAAATGATTCCTCGGCTCAATTGAGGATTCATGTTAGACATGAGAACATCACGAATTGTTTCTAGGGCATAGGGATCATGTTCTTGGCCTTGAGGAATTTTGTGAAATTCGAGAGAGTGGTAACTTTGAATTGGTAGATGTTGAGTCATTGTTAGATCGGATGTTAAGTTAAGTCGAGAGTGTTTTGCAAATCGCTGATGACCTGTTCGTTTAAGGTTGCAGATAGGAGTAAAATGGGTGATCTCCTACCGTTTTGGCGTTCCTTGTTAACAAACTTGGCGGCATAGAAATAGTCGGGGCGAAAATCTAGCCCCCACATTGATAGACAGTGGGCTTCGTCGAAAACCCAATATTCTGGGCCAGAGTCGTCACGGTTAAAACGTTCTGCTAAAACTGCCCGAAATTTGGCACTTCTAAACCGCTCTGGGGCGGTGTATACGAGTAAGCATTCTCCGCCGCGAATTCGCCGATAGCTATCTTCAATTTCTTCGCGAGTCATATCCCCCGTTAGCCCAATAACAGTACTAATAAATCCTTTATCCCACAGCGATCGCTCTTGGTCTTTAATCAGCGCTTTTAACGGCGAAATTACGACGGTTAAACGATGAGTCGAATAGCCTCGATAGAGTGCCGGTGCTTGAAAGATAATTGACTTACCACCCCCAGTCGGCAGACTAATAAATTGATGATCAAGTTGACGAGGTATAATATTGCGTAAGTATTGAACTTGCTCATCTCTGAGTGAGGAACCAAACAGAAACCCTTGGCTGATAGCCTCTTTCCAGTGGTTTTCATCAAGGTCAGACAACTCCAACTGTCCGGGCTGATGAAAATGCAATTTTGCGAGATCTGTTACTCGGTCAATGACTGGGATTTCCGTCACTACATCTCGTTTTAACCAGTCTTTTGTTGCCCAAAAACTGACCGCATTTAATCGAGGATCGAGGCAAACTAAACGAATTGGGTAACGTTCTGAAAGCCAAAGCCCAATTTTTTGCAGTAGCGAAAGACAAGCGATGGCTTTATCTTCTAAATTGAATTGGCGTTCCGTTTCTGAGTAATACTCTGGTTCTGTTGATTCAGGGGATGGCTCGTCTTCCTCTAAGGCTTCATCCTCCGATTCTTCATCTGGGTTCTGCTCATTCTCCGTCGAATCTTCCCAGTCTTCCCTCGAAGTTTCAATCAACCAATCTGAGGGTGCTAATTGTAATGCTGGAATCAGATTGACTGGCAAAGACTCTAGGATAATCGTCAGCTTATCCCAGTCAAAGTCTTGGGGTGCGATCGCGGTTAAATGTTCAACTTGTAATTCCCGAATGCTGGCTTCTAATTGCTGCATCGGCAGGATTAATATGGTGTTGTCTTGACGAATTAATTTCCTGATTTTTAGTCGCAGATCATCTTGATGACTGGCTAAGACTTCTTTCCATTTAACGTTTAATTTATCCCGAACACAAAGATCGCATAGCAGATTTTGGAGTTGAGAAACTTCCTCAAATTCATTGACCGCTAAAATAATTCGATTCGAAGCTTTAGCATAATACTGAATGAGGGGCAATAGGGCAGACCAATATTCAGCTCGATAGGGAGTTTCTGGAGTGAGTCTAACATCTGGTAAGGGTTCTGTTTTATGATGTCTGAAAACGGGTAAGAGCCAAGTTGCCCAGGATTGATTCTCAATTGAGTGAGCAATGATTTTCTGTTGAAAGTGCTGCTCAATATCTTCTGGATTCAAACATCCCCAGATTTGAATTTCTCCCTGGATCGTTTTTTCTAACCAGAAACGAGTTAACCCGTTAGGTTTATCCGGGTTCCCGAGTAGTTCTTCTGGTCTCACGCCCAAACGATCTAATGGTACATAACTACGCCCCACCGCAAATTTCGTCCAATCTCCTGTTTTTTGTATTTTTTCTTCCACTTCATGTTGGCTCAAGGTGCGGATAGATTGTCGTGACTGTAACGGAAGAGTTTCTGGAAAAATTAGATGGATTTCTTCTGCTCCCCATTCATCGATTTTACTGCGAACATCTGAACGTAAATAGTTATTCACTGAACAATAGACAATGTTCACTGTAGGAGGAATATCTGGCACTGATGTCTCCTGGCTTAGTTCCCATTGATGCCGCAAACGTCCAGGAGCAAGTTCAGCGATCGCCTTATAGCCCAGTTTTTCGATTTCTGTTACATAACGCTGAAAAAGTTGCTCACCCTGTCCTTTGAAATGACTAGGTTTTGCAGTCGGTTGAATCACCTGGAGAACCGGAGGCAGCATGAGGAAATAAGCATAGTCATCGGAACCAATAATTAAGGTCTTGACTGATTGATTAAGTAAGGGATCAATTTCCTTTCGCCAAGGATGAAGCTGAAAATTTAGGAAAAACCGATCCGCCTCGTGATGGGCACTTTTTTGAACTGGGGCAGGTCCATGGTTTCGTAAATATTGGTTACGGGCAAGTTCTAGGGTTTTCTGGGCATCTTTTGCTGCTGTATGTGCCGTATCCAGAGCGTAACATAAACGGAGAGGATTCAGTTGTATTTCCTCTAAGAGTGTGTCAAACATCTTTAACTCTTTGACATCACAGCCGTGTTTTTCTAGTATCGGTAAGTCCCAAACTTTAAGGTTATGTCCAATCAGGGTTTGTCCGTCTTGGAGTTTCGTTAGCTCGCCTTTTAATTGCTCATCAGTAGGATTTTTTAAGTGAGAGATTTCCCCTTGTTGTCCCACTAGGGCAAATTCCCATATGTGATTTCCGTCTGATTCTATATCCAGAGCCAGCCAAGGCATTGTTTCTGTTTTTTGTCTCCAAATCATTTCCAAAAAGCCGGGGAGATGTCCTGTCGCTCGATTGACCAACTCATCCGTTAAAATATCAGAAGGAAGTTGGCTTAAACGCTCCTTCAGATAGTTTTGAGCTCTCGGGGATAAATCAAAATCAAAACTATGCTTAAGTTGATCGAGGCGATCGCAGAAGGCGACTAAAGATTCTCGGGTGAATATCCTAGGGATAACCTCCTTAACTTTTGCCACTAGATAGGAGTTTAAGTGTTGCGTGAGTGAGCGGTGAACCTCTTGGGTGATCCGATCTTCACCCAGGACGAATTTTTTTTGGATGCGAGCGACATAATCTTGCTCCGATTCGCAGCCTGGTAGGATTTTAAAAACATCACATATAAAAAAAGTGCTACTTTCTAAAAAATCAGGATCGGTGTCTGGCCATTTTTCAACAACTTGACCCCCTTGGAGAGATAATAACTGACCGTTCTGATACCAACAAATTTCCTGAGTAAGATGAGGTTCTAGGCGGATATTTTCTGCTTCTTCTCCTTTGTTAGTGGTTTTGATGGTAAAAGAAACTTTTGGCAGTAAAGGGTTTCCAGAATACTCACGAGTAAACCAACTCTTAATTTCTTGCGGTAATTTAGTAAAGTGAAAAAATACTTCCTTGCCAGGTTTAACGGGGGTTGTTTTTTTCCTGGAAGACAAGACATTGAGCGGTTTCCCCTCTGTCACCAAAAAACCGTAGCCGTTTTGCCGCACTTTATCCCATCGATTCACTTTTAGGGCGTGGCATCGCTGCTGGCTACTCATTGGTCATATACCCGTTCATTGCAAATACGCTTTCAGTCTACCAGACTCGTCAACCTTCAAGCAATACACCCGTCGCTTTTTGCGCAAAAAATTTTATAGCTATTTAAAGATGCTAATAGTATATTTTCAAGGTCGTGCCATAGATCGCTGTAGGGGAAACCACCCCTAACCCCTCCCACCGAGGGGATGGCACCTCGACTATCGCTCGTTGAACACTGTTCGCCCTCCCCCAGCGTTAATGTATAGCAAGCATTTCGAAAAATGCTATAAAGTTCAGGGCAAGCATCCTAAAGACCCTTGAGACAAAGAGTGCTGGCTAGTGGCCGCTGGCGATCGCCCTACAGCAAGGGTTTTTATCAGCCATCAAAGTTCCGTGAACCACCTGAAACCTTAAACACCCAATATCGGGACATCCAGGTCGGATCGATCAACGACCGACCTCACTCATTCTTTTGAGATCAACTCCCCCCGGCAACGAAAGTTTAATGTCAGTTATCATCTCTTGAAGTCGCTCTGACATTAGCTTCAGTAATTCCTTGGCATAAGGTTCTATCTGTTAACAACGGACTTGAATGGCGTGAGATCTGAAGCGATCGCCCCCATTGAGATGCACCCCTGACGTTAGTGTTGTTTGGCGTCACTCTCCAGTCCAGGAGACCATTCGAGTTATATTTTTTTGAGACTTGATGATGTCTAAAAAAACTTGAGTTTCTTGTAGTTCTACGGGCATTTTTAGGACTTGGAACTATTGGAGAGCTTGGTTAACAAGAGCCATCGCCTGGCTACGGTTATCTCGTGCTAATTCTACTGCGGCAAACGCCCTTAAGCAGAAAGCGATGTGGTAGGTATCTTCTCGTTTTTGGGCGGCTTCTAGGGCTTCCGTCACTAGAGATTTGGCTTGTTCATAGTCCTGTTCTTGAATTGCGATATGAATGAGCCAATTTTTACTAAGAAATTCGGTCTGATCTAGGTCTAAAGTTTGGGCTATTTGTAAAACTTTCTCGAAGCATTGTTTGGCGGCTGAGTAATTTTCTATTTTGTAGTTAATTTCGCCTTTACTGGACAGAATCTGAGCTTTATAGTGGCTTATTTCAGGGGAGTCAGAATTCAGGTGAGTCGAGTTATAATTGGCTTTGAGGTGGTCTTGAATGATGGATTCGCCTTGGTCTAGCCATTGGAGTGCTTCAGCAAATGCTTGCTTTTTTATGTTTAAGTTAGCTATAGTAAGTATTAAGTTTACTGTCATTTTTGAGTTACAATTTCCCCGCAACTTCCAGGCTTCTTGTAATAATTCTTCGGCATTATTAAGCTGTTTGGGCTTTCCTTTTTGTAAAATTTTCCAGCCTTTTTGCCACATCACCTCCACTAAAACTGACCAATCCTGACGGATCTGGGCCTGTTCCATGAGCCATGTTTCCCAGTCTAGGGAACTGATTAAATCCGTCAGGCGATCGCGGGTTTGGGATTGATCATCGTGATAGGTATTAAGACATCGCCAAAACTCAATCACCTCTTGATAGCGATCGCAACCCATACACCAGTCAACCACGGCAACAATCGTTTCCCATTCAGCTTCCAATTCTGAGCGAGTCAGAGATTGACGGGCCTCTTGGGGGCGATCAGTTTCCAAAACTTGCTGATACCAAGCCAGCCAACGCTGACGAGCCGTCTCTTCAAACTCAGGATTTTGCTGAAGTTCTCTGAGAGCATAGTCTTGAGTCAGGGGGAGCATTTGATAGCGTTCTTCTGGCGTCTGTTTCAAGAGAAATCGGCGTTGTAACTTGGCTAGTCCCTCGGAATTGTTGACTGAAGCCACCTGATAAAGTGCCTTGGCTAACATCGGTTGGGGGAAAAGTGCAGCCGCCATCAGTAAGCGATGAACTTCAGTACCTCGTAAAGGCATGATGGCACCCTCGAAATAGTAGTGAGTGAGGCGATCAGATTGATGGATAGCTACAGGTATTTTTAAGGGATAACCCGCTGCTAGTCGCGCAATCTGATAGAGGATCGCCCCCGGTATACCGCTAGTTTTGTCCAAGAGTTGTTGATGCTCGTTGGGATTTAGGGATAATCCTTTCTCCTGAAGGTGATGAGTAATTAGGGCGGGTGATCGACGATGAGGAGAACTCGGCGATGACTTAAGAGATCTTGAATACGCTCAACTTGCACTTCGAAGTCAGCCGCGAGGATGTGGGGATATTGCAGAACTCGGGCGATGGTGTGCAAGATGTCTGCGAGGTGGCGATCGCGTTTCACACGCCGCAGCAGGCGATCGCCCACCAGTCGCTGTCGTTGTGCACAAGTAAAGACAATCGCCTCAAACTGTTCTAGGAGCAAACAGCGATAGGCGGCTTCGAGAACTAGGGTGGTTTTACCAATTCCGCCAATCCCTTGAATGCCAAGGCGATGAGCGGGGTGGGAGTCGCCGAGGAGTTTGAGGAGTTGGATTAGTTGGCGATCGTAGCCAATAAAGCGACTCGCTTCGAGGGCCGGGAGATTATGGTGAGGTCGTGACGGAGGCGGTCCATAAATCGTAGGATTGGGAGACGGGGTTGGCGTTGGAGATGAGGTGGCCGGCGGGGTCTGGATCTGTGTTTGAAGGTCGAGAAGTTTACGGGCGAGGTCTTTTTTTTTAGGTTGTCTGCGTCTGCCGTTAAGTAGCCGCTTCGTTTCATGGCCTGGGTCAACCGCCGCCGTAGCTGGTAAGCGACACACTTTTTAATATAGTCAACCCCCTGAGCGAAGTTCTGGTCTTGACAAATTTGCTCATAGGTCTGTCCCAGGAGTATTCCCTCAAGAACCGCGAGTTCCAGTTCATCTAGGGGTTTTGCGGTTTTCTCAGACACCAGAGTCTGAGCGAGGTTGAGTAAGGTTTGGGCTTCGGCTGGGTTCATAGGGGGGTTGCCAGAAGATGATCCAAATACCACTGTAACACGGTATTTATGAACTTTATGACTCTGAACTCATGAGATGTCCGGACAAATTAAGTTTAATTTTGGTTATTTCTATGAACTTTGTGAACTTTATGAACTTTATTCCCGCAAAATCACCAAAAGTTCAGGCAATTTTTTCTGACCTTTATGAATTGACGTTGCGGTTTGTGCTGCTTAGAACTGTAGTATCACAGCACCAACAAAGTCTAAAGCACAAAGTCTAAAGCCAACTCAAGTTACCAATCATCCCTCTCTGGGAAGATGTCCCACCCTTGAGTTTCCAGATTCCTTGGGGTGTCACTGTGGACCTGTTCGGATTTATGGCTTCAGACCAGAGCTTTCCCATGGATGGGATAGGCTAGATCCCCAGCCGTCTAAATCTACGTTTAGTCAAGGGTATCTCAGAAGTTAAAATTATCCCCCCTTAGTTACAATGGGGATTCGCTTATGTTGAACAAAGATTTTCTCATAAAAACTCTTGGTTCCGTTTCAGTATTCTGTGCGGGATTGGTGGCTCTTCCTGAAGCCAGTGAAGCTCAATTGAGGATCTGTAATGAAACGCTCGCACCGGTAGAGGTAGTTGTTGGCTATCCAACGTATATTGACGTTTCTAGTCTTGACAGAGTGAGGAGGAATCGTCCACGTCAAACACTCACTCGATGGGACTCTCGGGGTTGGTATACTCTGCGTCCAAGGCAATGTCAGACTGTAGTACCTGGACCATTGCGGAACCGATATTACTACTTCTATGGTCAGACTCAGCGAGGTGGTAGAACAAGGTATTGGCGTGGAGACTCCGCCTTCTGTATTCGAAGCGAAGCTTTTACTGCTCAGGGTACTAATTGTTCGTCAGGATATCGACGCCAGGGTTTTCAACGAATAGATATTGGACCTCGAGCCACCCGCTTTACATTAAATCTGACTCAAAGCTCCTACGACAATTAGGAAAAAATTCCTGAATCTACAAGCTAGCAAATGCTAGTAATCTTGCCAACTTATAGCCGGTGCTAAAAATCATGAAAACACCTCAGGTTATCGCGATAACCGTTACTCTGGTCGGGGTGATTGGGCTAGTTCCCGAAATTGCTCAAGCCAGTAATAAGGTTTCATCCTCAGTTGAAGCAATTTGGTATCAGTCTAACGAAATCAACGCTTCCCTTATTCTGAACGAATCAGAAATCTACGCTCAGAATAATTCAGCTGCTCTACCTCACCTTGAACGAGGTGACTCGTTGTTCGATCGAGGCAATCTTGAGGAAGCTTTGGCTGCCTACAACCAGGCTATTCAAGTTGACCCTGATTTTGCAGAGTCTTATGTTGCTCGCGGATTTTTACATCAAGAAATGCGTAACACATCTGAGGCCATCTCTGACCTTGAGACAGCGGCTAGTTTGTATCGGGAACAGGGTGACAGTGAAACCTACCAGGCTCTTCAGTCATTGATTGAAGAGCTGCGGTAGATTTATCTCGTTTCCTAAGTCACTATCCCATTTGACGAGTGTCACTTATAAAGTCAGTTTCTTCCCTGATACTTAGGTAAGAAACTGACATTTTTCTCAAAAACTGATTCCTGGGAGCGATCGCCCCCCAAGGCTCAAAGCCATCACACCTCGGTAATAGGCTCCCATATCTCCGGCTAAATTGATAAAATTTAGCCTTCCAATTTCAATCAGGGGACTCAAGCCTTAAATAACGAAGATTTTGAGCAAGCTATTCTGTATTATGAAATGGCAATTTCAATGCACTCAGACTATGCTGAAGCCTATGCAGGTCGTGCTTTAGCGCGGGCTGGCTTGAATGATCGCACCGGCACTATCTCCGAGGAGGGAACAAGCCGCACGTTTGTTCCAAAACCAAGGAGACACCGCCGCCTACAACGAGATTCAACAAGCTCTCCAACAGATTCGATAAATTCGACCTGAAGGGAAATTACCCTTCACTCAACTGGAGTGCGATCGCCCCTCAACTCCTCAAACAACCCGCGATCGCACTCCAGTTTTCTTATACCCTAAAAAACTAAAATTACCCCTATTTTCTCTGCACAAAAACCAAAAATAAACTACAATAAATGCAGGGTTTCATGACTTCATAAGCCGTTTTATAAACACCTAAACACCTTGAAATCAGCTCAAGGGGTGTAGCGGCTTTTCCTGTGACCCCAAGTCCACCTCCTCAAACCACCGCAACAACACCGCCCCCGCCTCGTCCAAACTCTCCCCAAAACTCATCACCCCATCCTCATGACCCGCCATCGCCAAAATACGCGCCTCAGACAAGTTTTCCTCCTCAAATAAGCGAAACATCTCCTCCGCCATTTGCGGCGTGCCATAGGGAACCTCAGCCCCCGTGGTGGGAACTCGATGCAAGACCCGCCGCCAAAATTGACCCTGATGAACATGGAAAATCGCCCGAACTTGGGGACAGCGTTGATAAATCGCCCCATGAGTCAGCGATTCCGACGAAGCCTTCACGGGGCCACAACAGCGGAGACGATTCGCCCCCAGGTCAAACTCACACACCCGCGTGTACTGGTTCGCCTCCAGATGGGGGAGATGTCCCGTTTGCGTTCCGGAAATGACAAACTCATCCCCATCCCCGAGGCGTTGACTGACATTCCCGAAGCCAATCCCATTCTCATAGGCCCCAATCAGTCCTAACCCATAGAGGCGATCGCGCCACGCCATCAAATCCCCCAAAACCGCCTCAGACAAGGGTTCCCCCTCCTCCCAGACGGACTCATACTTAATCACACCCTCATCAATCATCCCCTTAACCTCCTGAGTGTCTATCATTCACCATTAACCCATTGCGGGCCTATTGCCTAGAGAGTGGCGATCGCGATATGATGAGATGCTGTGTCAAAATTTCTGCAATTATGCCGAAACTCAAAACCCGCAAAGCCGCCGCCAAGCGGTTTAAACTCTCTGGCAGTGGTAAGAAAATTATGCGCCGTAAAGCGTTCAAAAACCACTTACTGCAACACAAAAGCAGCAAACGCAAACGCAACCTCAGCAACAAAGCAGTCGTAAACGAGCGTGACGCTGAAAATGTGCGCGAAATGCTGCCTTATTTGTAAACCCAATTTGTCAACCAATTTGTCAACCCATCCCAGAATCTAACCCATGGCTCGAGTTAAACGGGGTAACGTCGCCCGCAAACGGCGTAAAAAAATCTTAAAGCTGGCCAAAGGCTTCCGGGGATCTCACTCCCGCAACTTCCGCACCGCGAACCAGCAGGTGATGAAAGCCCTGCGCAACGCCTATCGCGATCGCCGCCGTCGCAAACGCGATTTCCGTCGCCTCTGGATTACCCGCATCAACGCCGCCGCCCGCATCAACGGGACTACCTACTCTCGTCTCACCGGAGACCTGAAAAAAGCCGACATCCAACTCAACCGCAAAATGTTGGCCCAATTGGCGGTTCTCGATGCTGATGGCTTCGCCAAAGTGGTGGCTGCGGCTAAAAGCGCCTAGAGACCTCTCCCGAGACATCTTCAATGATGCAACGTCCTGCGACGTTCCCCAATGGTTCTTATCGACGGCTGACGCGTCTCAGTTTAAGTTTGAGTCTCCTGGTGGGACTCAGTATTTTCGAGGCGCGTCCCTTTGTGGGACACTCATCTGGCACTGTATTGGGGAGTGTATCTGGGAAATCCGCCCAAGCTGCCCCTCTGTCGGAGATTCGCCAGCGGGGTTATTTAATTGTGGGCGTGAAGGACAATCTGCGCCCCCTGGGGTTTCCAGATGAGGCGGGAGGCTTACAGGGGTTTGAAATCGAGATCGCCCATCGTCTCGCCGAAACCCTCCTCGGGGATGCTGAGGCGATTCAGCTGCGGCCCGTGGCCAACCGCGATCGCCTCCCTTGGCTTCTCGCCGATGAAGTGGATCTGGTGATTGCCCAGGTTACGCATACTCCAGGGCGATCGCGCCTCGTCAATTTTAGTCCCCCCTACTACTTCGACGGAACCGCTGTCATTACCCGTCAGCCTGAGATTCGTCGTCTGGCTGACTTACGCCAGCGTCGAGTGGCGGTCTTGTACCAATCCAGTGCGATCGCCGTCCTCCGCTATCAAATCCCTACGGTGGAGTTAGTGGGAGTTGAGAGTTATCAAGAAGCCTACCAAGAACTCGAAGCCGGAACCGTGGCGGCCTTTGTCGGTGATGCAACGGTTCTCGCCGGTTGGCAGCAAACCGATCGAGACTATCATGTCTTGGGCGATCGCCTCTCCTCGGTTCCCCTAGCGGTGATGATGCCCAAAGGACTAGAGTATGAACCGTTACGGCAGGCCGTCAACGGGGCGATCGTCCGTTGGCAGCAAGAGGGTTGGCTAAACGACCGTGCCAGAAATTGGGGCTTATAAAACCCCATCACCCCTTATAATACCATTAAACGTGCAATAAACCTCCAATCAATACGTGTTTTTAAGTTCTTTTTTTCTGCTTTATGGATAGTAATCTCGCTCTGTTTTATCTGGCAACATTAGTCGGGCTATTAGCCATTGCCGCTTGGTTTGTCATTCGTCAAACCTTACGAACTCGGCGTATCGAGAAAACCCTTTCTACCCTGCAAAACCGCGTTCGTAGCAAAGATGCTACCGCCAAAGATTTCTATGAACTCGGGGGCGTTCTCCTCGACAAAAAACTCTACTCCCAAGCAGTCATCAACCTACAGAAAGCCCTCAAAGCCAAAGACTTAAAAGAAGCAGAAAATAAAGCCCTAGTGTATAACGCCCTCGGCTTTGCCTATGCCGCTCAAGAGCAATATGACCTGGCGATTCGTCAATATAAAGAAGCCCTAAAAATCGAACCCGAGTATATCACCGCTTGGAGTAATCTCGGCTTTTCCTATGAAAAGAAAGGACTCGACGCCGCCGCCTTAGATGCGTATCAAGAAGTGTTAAAACGAGACCCCGACAACGCCGTTGCCCAAAAACGTAGTGACTCCCTACAAAAACGTCTTCCTGCCACCTCTCAAAGTAATGGCTAATCAATAATAACTGTAGGGGCGAACGGCGGTTCGCCCTGAGTTAAGTCAAGACCCCTTCAGCAACTCAACAACCTGTTGATAAAACTGCCGATTCTGCTCTCGACATTCCCCTAAACTCTCAGGATACACTTGACAAGTATCAAGATAATCTTGCCAGTTATCAGTTTCACATTGAAACCAATCCTGGGAAAATTTTTGGTAGAGTGTTTTTCCAAACAAAGATATCTTATACTTTTTGGGTCGCCAACGTTCTACAGGATAAAGTCCTGGACGATGTTTTAAGCCATAAAACTTACTACTAAAAGGAAACGCTAACACCTTGCGTCCTAACAACGTTCCCCAATAGGCCCCATGAAAGGAACTGGTAATAATCGTTTCACCTGAGCCTAAAAAGTCCAAAACAGCACGAAAATCCACCTGTTCGTTGCTAAAAGTTGGCAACCCTTTCAGATTGAGACGGAATTTCTTGTGAGAAAAGACCACCATCTCATATTTAGGAGAACGAGGACGGTCAAATTCCGGGTGCATACAACTGGCACAGGGAAGCCAGGGTAGGCCCACATCATAATCGCGAACCCCAGCTAAATCAACGCCCTCAAGATAGGGTGCATAGTCAAAGTTACGCCAAGACTCAGAGGGATTCTCATAAGATTGTTGTCCCACTCCCCAAAGAATCACCCGTCCCTGCTTAGGCTGTTGCTGGAGTTTTTGCAGGTTTTCAAGGAAGCGTGGAAATAACAAACCACCGCCACCGATAATCACATGATGGGGGCCAGCCGGCTGCTGTAGCAATTCATCAATATCTTTGAGTTCTAGGTGATAGCCAGGAATGTCAAAATAACTCAAGGGAGACGAGACTAAATCGCCGATATTGACTGAATGTCTCACATGATAGTTAATAATATCAACCACGCTACTCTCTACCTACTAATCTCATGTCACCTATCCTCTTGAACCAGACGGTTACTCGGATTCCTGAAAATACTCCGCAACCACCGCCTGAATCTCTTTCATAAACTGTTCTACGGAAAAGAGATCTTGTTGTTTTTTGAGAGAATTCAGTAAACTCTGTTGTTTCTCTTGATTTTTGAGAACAGCTACAATCTTTTCAACGGCATCAGGTTGTCGATGATAGAGGAGTTCCTGATGCTGGGTTCCCACAATTTCGACTTGTCCGCCTTTGTTGCGAACAAAAGGAATCATCCCCGCTTTGACCATTTCGGCGACGGAAATGCCGAAAGGTTCAGGTTTTTGATGCAGGCCATAGCGGCAACGGGCTAGAATTTTAAGATAGTCTTTGTAGGGTAAGTCTTGATAGACTTGAATCCAGTCCGAGTTCTGGGCTGCAATTCGTTTGATGTGCCGTTCATAGGACTGTTGGTACGCACCGCCACCGCCTCCGGTAATATGTAGCTTAACATCGAAGCCGCGATCGCGCACTTGTTGCAAGATTTCAATCACTTGATGGGGTTGTTTGGGAACCACAATTCGACCACTACAGAGAAATGCGTCTTCCTTCTCCTGCCAAGGAGTTGCCTCAATTTCGCTCACCACTGGAGGATAGACAATGCGGGAGTCGATCCCATAGGCCCGTTTGATACTTTTCGCGGTATGCTGAGAGTTGGCTAGGGTGATATTCTCTTGTAGGCGCTCTCGGGAAAAATCAGAGATTTTCATCAATATTTTTCCCCATCGTTTCATCGTTTTGGGGTTAGGGTCAACCACATGAACCCAATGGAGATATTGAATCCCCCGCCGTCCCATGTCTAAGCCATTGTAGGTTGACAAAACCAAGTCATAGTCTTGGCTGAGTTCCTTAAAGACTCGCACCGACCAGTGAATTAAACCTGAGCGAACTTTAGAAATGTTGGCAATTAAGGGTTTTATCAGTCCCGTATCTAACGCCTCGGGTAAAAGGGATTTAATTGTGATATTTTGTTGCGTTAAATGGGTGTTGTAGAGACTATCTAAACGCTCTAAATCGATTGAATTTAGAGTAAAGAGCGTGACATCATAGTAGGGGGCTAATGCTTCTAAAATCCAGAGACTGACGGCTTCTGCCCCTCCTCCCATAAAATAAGGTTGCCAAACTGCAATTGTTTTCAAATCTGGTTTGGATTGATTCATTGTTTAGATGAGAATCACGCAAGGAGAACAGGACAATACACCAGTCGTCCAGCAAATTATAGCCCGATTGTCAACGGATGACAAGAGAATCACTCAAGAATGACCGAACTGGGGTTCTCCCTAGAGCCAGTATTCGAGTTGTAGATCATAATAGCCTGATTGTTCCCTTGGTGCTTCTCCTCGTTCAATGCGATGGATAATCTGCGGTAGGTTACTGATAAATTCCTGACCCCGCTGAGTGGGATGTAACGTCCAGGCTTGGGGATGAGCGAGGGTGGCTCGCACACACTTGACGTTTTTCAGTTTGTTGGAGACGATGACTTCCCAAGAGTCTAACTTTCCTCGGCCAGTCCAGTTGTTAATGCTCGTGAGAATACGAGGGGGTAACTTACAGAGCCACTTGCGCTTAAACCGCCGCCATAAAACCGGCATTGGCAGTAAACTCTCGAATTTAGACCGTTGTAGCAGAAAGGCGCGGCTACTAAAGAAGCTGAATTTATAAAACCCCTCTGGGTCGTAATCATAGGACTTTGTTTGGTGAAATTGGTCTTCATCTGGTAAAGGAAAACCAGTAAACGGACGTACAAACATCACCTCATCACGACGCTTGAGTAAATCCATACCTAGCTCAATCCAATTAAACCCGGATTGTTGGTGGAGTAACATATCACTATCAAAGTGAACAATGTAATCTCCAGGGACGTTCTCAATCGCAAAAATAGAGCCGAGGATGGGATAGCCTTTATAGTTGTGAGTCAGACGAAGTTCTGAAATTCCGAAGTGTTTTTTGTAGATCTCACGCCGATAGGATTCCGAGTAATCCATTTCCATGATCTCATCCATGACCCCATCATCAATGAGCTTTTGACAAGCCGCCCGCAAATCCTCCAATGTTCCCACACCAGGACGATTCACCTTATCACCTGATAAGGGGGCTGTATCCATCACCAAAACCCGTTTAAAAAATGGAAAGTTGCAGCCTCGAACCAGATGGGGAATGGTCTGCATCATAAAGGGTAAGTCCGTCCGAGCCACCATGATTGAAAGAGAACAAGTCTCTTCGGATTGGACGGAGGAGGATGGATAATAGAATTGACTATTTGTTGCTATTTGTTGAGAGTCTTGCATTTGCGAGTCTCGTTGGCTTTGTGGAGTCATGACGTTTTGATGTTTTAAATGATTGATGGTTTCTTCATCTATCCCCGCCAAGGAACAGTTGCTGTACAGTAGTTCGATAATTTTTGATAGGTGTTTTGGTAAACGGCTTCTGCGTCCTTGCTAATGTCCGGGGGAAGTGACGCAAGAGAGGGGGTTGATGGGCGAATAATCTTGCCAGACTTGATTTTTGCTTGAGAATCTCCCACGCCTTTTTTTCCTGTTGTTTTGAGCAGTTGATACTGTTCAGAAAATCCTGAATCCGTGCTGAGAAATTGTTTTAAATGACTTAAAACTGATGGGGTTTGATGTAAAAGTTGCTCATATGTTACCCATAGGCTGCGCTCCTTATTTTTGACAAATTCTGCATAGTTTTCTAACTGAATGAGGCGATTTTTGTAGTAGTCAAATCGTTGGCGATCGCTCAAATGGGGTTTTAACTTTTGCAAACTAACCAAACTCGGAGCGGGTTCTCGAATCAGAAAAATAATCGAGACCTGGGGATGAGTTAGAAGGGCGGGATCTGCGAGTAAGTGATTGTGGAGAACCTTATCTAACACATATTGGTGGTTCATCCTGAGATGTGTTAGATCCCTAAGTTGTCTAAAGTCATGGCATTGCCAATAAACCTCAGCCATAAGTTGCTTGAAATCTTGGGGAGTTTGATAGGTAATGTGAGTTTCACCATAGCCAAGAATAGCGGGGTTATCAGTCAAAATATGAGTCAATAAAGAAGACCCCGATCGCATATGACTGAGAATCAAGAGGATACGCATGGGTTGCGATCGCCCCCAAATCTTCCCTGGCTCTGAGCTAGAATAAATCCGCTGCCGAAAGTAAGCCCGAATCGCCGTATTTTTTTGACGACGAAGTTGCTCCCGCAAGTTTTTAGGCAAGACCAAAAAAGTCATAATCTCAAGAAAAATGATTTAACAAAAAGCCATATTGCAGTAAATTTCTAGTTCGCCCGTAACAGTTGAAGGGTTCCCTGATCATCAGAAAGAGTAGTCGTCCAAGCGGACTCATACACCCCATATTCCGTTGTGAGTTGGCTTGGGGAAGTTGCGTCAGAGTCTTGTTCAAGAAAGACGACAGCACAAGGCGGTGGAGTCTCTCCAGAACTGGGGTGAGCCTTTAGCGTAGCCTGATTCGAGGGATTCTCAACCGCAACATGGTAAAGATTACTGTTGTGTTCCCCATGTTTTCCTAACAGTATCCATAGAGGATATTCAAACCAAACACCTTCGTTAGCAATGCCGATGTTGTAACAGTTGAGACTATCCAACTCAGTCATCATGGCTTGATAGGGGTCTTGGAGATGTCCCTGACTCATGAAATATTGCTCAATGCGGGGTGTATTAAACAGAGAGTTTTCTGCTACGAGCGACTTAAATTGATTATCAAACAGCCAGGGTTGAATCGACAGCAGTAAAATCAACGCAATACAGCCCGTCACTATCGCTGGAAACGTCCGAACTAATATCGTGGCAACCAAGGGGGAAAACAACACAAACAAGGGCAAATGTAAGCGGCTGCGCCAAGGAGACCAAGTCAAGAGAAAGGCAAAGATTAAAAAGCCGCTGACTAAGAGGATTGTCCCTCCTAGCAAATAGGACTGTTTTCGTAGAGATTTGCGGCTCACAAGGATGAGCAGTGCTATGGCAATGAGAATGATATGCACCGGATTGCCACTGGTGTCTTCATATTGAGAAATGGCGGGGACATAAAAGCGACTCACTTTAGGACTGAGTAAGTCTGGATTATTGATGTCTAATCCCAACTGCTCATGAATAATTGTGATTACTTTTTCAGTCAGTCCGGTGGTGGGGACAATCCAATCTTGTAGGTGTAAGGCTCGCACCCAATCCCCATGAAGTGACAGTTGTTTAAAGATGCTGGCAATGAAGACTGGTAAAGAGAGGATATTATTGGTTTCTGCTCCCACATCTACTCCCAGAGGAGAGCCGCTTAGAGCGAAATTACGCAGATAATGTCCAAGATTTAACAACACAGCGATCGCCGCCGCCAAACTTGCCAATTGCCAGACGCGGCGACGCTTTTGTTGAATCGTCCAAACCAACAAACCCAGACAGAGAGGAAACCCATAAATATAGGCCGTTCCTTTACTGAGGATTGCTAACCCCAAGCTGGCCCCGATATAGACAGCCGTTGACACCGTGACGCCAACTTGCAGCATCAGCAGGGTAAAGTAGCTTAGGCAGACCAACCACAGCGCCACCACGTAATCATTTTGCGTACTGGCGGCCTGTAACACCCCCATGGGTAGAGTGGCACAGAAGACAACAGCAAAGATCTGTCCTCGGCGATCGCATCCGAGTTGTCGAGCAATCAGGGAGACTCCCACCAAGCTACCCACCATACTGCCCCATTGCACAAGGTTGGCAAAATAGTCGCCACCACTGAGAAGCTGAAACTGGGCAATGGCAAATTCCGAGCCGGGGTTTTGATAGAGTTGCTTGAGACTATGAGTGGGATAATGGGCTACTGTGCCATGTTGTAGCCAATGCATGACCCGACTGAGGTGATAGCGCATCGAGTCTGGGTTATTGGGAGCTGAGGCGATCGCCAACCCGGCCGTCATCACCACAATCCAAGCCACCCCAGCCAGTAAAAGGGAGGGAAACACCGGCAGCGGCCAACGCCAAGCTTCCCGTTTCATCCATCCTGGACTTATCCCGAAGCCGCCATAGCGACGCATAACCACCGCACAGAGTCCAATCACCAGCAACCAGGCGATGCCGACGGCGAGAGGCGTCAACAGCCGCAAACCACTCAGCAGTTCCGTGATCACCGTCAGCGTGACTCCCCAGATGACGAGCGATCGCAGCAACGCTTCCCGCCAAGGATGACGGTGGTGTTGTTGCATGATCACGAATAAACAGCCCCAGGCCAGAATGGGTAAAATGATAAACATGGTAAACCTAATAATGTGAGACGCGATCGCCCCAGAAACTCCAGCAACAGTGGGAATTACTTGAACAAAATCACCAGAGAGCTACTGAAGATAACCACCGTTCCCACCACAGGAATCACAGCACGAGGTATCGGTAAAGTGCGGCGACGAGTGAACCAGCTTAAGACCCCATAACTGACCAGTCCCAAAACCGCCGCTAGGCCGACCCGAAGAATCCGGCCGCGATAGACTTTCAGATAAATTTGTCCCTGTTCGACGAGGCTAGGATCAGCGAGTTCGAGATCCCGAACCCTGAGGGTTTCCCAGGTTAACCCTTGATCCCGAGAGCGATAGAGAGCCGTATTGGGATCTCCCATGGCGTAGAGGGTATTGTCCTCACCGTAGTTGGGGGAAAACTGAATCGCCATTCCAGCCGAGGGAATCCTGTCGAGTTTTGAGAAGAGCAGTTTGCTATCTCCGATTTGATCAAAACTCTGACCCCCATCAACACTGCGCCAGAGTCCCTGACCCCGGATACTGACAACGAGAGTGCGATCGCCCTCAAACTCCGGCGAAACCGCAATGGCCTCAATATAGTCATCCGCAAAGTCCCCTAACCCCGCCAACGGTTGCCATGATGCACCAGCATCCGTTGACCAAAAGACCCCCGCATCAGTCCCGACAAAAATCGTTCCATCGGCTGCATAGTTGGGAGAGATAGCAATTTGCAGATTGCGGCGCGTCTCCCAAGCGGGGTCTGACGTGAGACGAGTCCAGGTTTCAGCGCGATCGCTCGACTGAAAAATCCCTCCAGGGCCAGTCGCCAATAAGATCCCATCCTCAATAAAGTTAGGCGAGGCCACAAACGAAGGTGCATCATTGCCCCCAGGAGCACCAATATCTGCCACAGTTTGGAAATTACGACCGCCATCGGTGGAGCGGAAAAACGTGCCATATTGTCCGGCCACATAGACCGTTTCATCCTCAGCAAAGTTCGGAGAAACCAGCAGAGTGACTCCTCGCGTTTCCGATGGCAGGTCCACAACCTGCCAAGACACACCCCCATCGGTTGATCGCAGCAGTTTCGTCCAGAGAATCGAGACAAAGAGAGTTTGATCATTCCCGTAATTGGGGGAAAACGCTACATGGAAGTAACGGCGCGGATCTTGATACTGCTGTTCAAAGTTGTTGGTGAACCAGGGTAGATGCAGACCTCGGCTGGGGCGTTGCCAACTCTGACCGCCATCCTTGGTCAGATAAATCCCATTAACATAGGTTCCCAACGCCAAGGTCTGATCCTGGGCATAGTTAGGGGAGATGTCAAAGGCCATAACAACGTCTGGCGAGAGGGTTTCGAGTTGTTGCCATTGTTGCCCCCCATCTTCGGAGCGGTAGAGACTATCGAACCCTCCCATAAAGACGTAGCCCTCGGCCAAGGCGGCGGGGGAGGTGGCTAAGCCATAAAAATGAGGTTCTTCGAGTTCATCGGCTTGTACATCTTTAGCTAACTCCCCTTGAGCCGGGTTCCAGGTTTGGCCACCATCATCGGAGCGAAAAAAGCCCGCATCCCAAGTTGACAGCAATAACTGAGGTTGTCCCCCGTCCGGGGCCAGAGCCAAGAGATCGGTAATTTGTAGATCGGGTAAGTCTGAATTGATTGCCGTGAACTGATTTCCACCATCGCTGCTAGAGAATACGCCGGCTGTTTCAGTTCCTAGCCAAAGCTGATTGTCTTGGCTAAAGTTCGTAGAGGGGGCAATGGCCGTAATCGCCCCAGTCTCGTCAAGTTGACTGCTACGAACCCAGGTTGTCCCAGCATCATCAGAGCGATGTACCTCTCCCTCGGCAGTGCCGACAAAGATAACTTGGGGATTGTCTGGGGTAAAACTCAAACTGGTGATGCGTTGGTTTTCCATCCAGACCGATTGCCACTGATCTCCACCATTGTCGCTCCGATAGAGACCTCCGTCATGGCCCGCCACAAGAATGAGATTGTCGTTGTTCGGGGAGACGGCGATCGCCTCTAGGTCACGGCTACCTAAGCCATTCACCTGTTGTGTCCAAGACAGACCCCCATCGGTAGAGCGATACACCCCATCACCTCGGGTACTTAGATAGAGGCGCTCTCGGTTCTGCTGTGACAGCGCCAGTCCCGACAGGTTTTGGCTGTCGAGTCCGTCCACCAGTCGTTGCCAGGAGTTCCCGGCATCGATAGACTTATATAAGTTATTGCGGACAACAATAAACAGGGTTTCATCCTCACTAAACCGAGGGGAGATTTGAACCTCAGTCACCACATGATGAGGACGATGAGCCAAGGCCGGTTGACCGCCCCCAATCAGGACAGCCAACAGGACAATCAGGCTCAGGGTTAGCGTGACTAACCTGGTGCAGCGATAATAGGGATTAAACCAATTCACGATAGTCAAGCCTCCTCGATTTGAGGAATGCGTAAACGTCTTTTATGAAGAGACAACGCAAGGTTTACGCAGGCTTATGGTTCAGGATGGGTCATGGGGATAGTCTCAACCTAAACGACGACCATCTTGGCATAGAAAAACTGAGTTTGGGGAATTGTTACCTTTCTTAAGGTTTTTTTAATAATTCCTGGATATCTTCTTGGGCTTAGCCGCAATAATAGGCTAAGATAGTGAGTTCAGCAAATTTAATCCCGAGCAAACAATGATGTCTCAAACCTCTCGCCGCGACGAACTGGCCGCATTTGACGATGAACTCTCCAAGCGGTTTATTGAACTCGATCCAGCCGGCTATTTTTTAATCTATCTCGACCGTGACGCGGGGCTAATCTGCGCCGAGCATTATAGTAACGATATTAATGATCAAGGTTTAGCCGTAGACCCCGATACCGGAGAGCCGATTCCCTGTCAGGGAGGAGCGAAACGTCGGCCAACAGCCATCTTCCGGGGGAAAACGGCCAAAGAACTGGGCATAAAAATCACGGAACAAGCTGATCCCCCTCCCTTAACCTATTTAGATCATGCCCTCTATCTCGGACGAGAGTTTGTTAAAGCTGAGGCGGCACTCCTCTCAGGGACAGAGTACATTCAAGATTAGAGCCAGATTTGGGCCGGATTTAGGCCAAAATAGCAGCTACCGTCGCTCCTCTAGGTCATAGACCTCTGAAGAAGCGCCCAAGCCGCTGCTCTCGTTCCCGGAAGAGTCGGGGGTATCCAACCAATGTTCTAAACCCGTTTTGAGGTCGGTGACGTTCTCGGCCGAAAGCTGGGAAATCAAGTCTTTGATTTCATCAGGATTGAGGTTTGAGGTAAATTGGGAGGTCATTGAATCTTGAGCGGTTTCAATGGGACTATCGAACCAAAATCGTCCCAGAGAGTTCAGGGAATCCTCCGAAACTTGGCTCGACTATACCATATTGGCTTGGAGGGTCAAGATCTGGCCGCCAACCGTTAACCATTGAGGACGATCTGTTGTGGGTGAAGCGAACGTGACTCAGCAGGAGGGAACCGTTTCCTTTCATGTGGGGCCAGGCTTTTATCGCCGTACCAGCCAGGTGGGGCGGGATTTGGCGATTTTGGCGGCTCGGTTGGAGAAGGCCGATCGCGGCCGGTTGCGAGTTCTCGATAGTATGGCCGGCTGTGGGGTGCGATCGCTGCGCTATTGGCTCGAAGGGGGCGCTGATTGGGTGCTGGCCAACGAAGGAAATCCTGAGATGAATGGGATTCTTCAGCAGAACCTAGGGCCAATGTTAGCCGCTCAAGCCGGGGAGATTCAGCACCGAGATGCCAACCGAGTGTTTTTCCAATGCTATGATCGCCGCGACTACTATGATCTCGTTGATGTCGATAGTTTTGGCTCGCCGGTTCCCTTTCTCAACACCAGTCTCTGGGCGGTACGGCTGGGAGGACTCGTCTATCTCACCAGTACCGATGGCCGCACCGCCACCGGCCATGAACGAGAACAGAGTTTGCGGGTGTATGGGGCCTATGGGCGATCGCATCCCAGTGGCCATGAACAGGGGTTACGCTTGCTCATCGGTAGCACCCAGCAGCAAGCGGCGACGAAAGGCTTAGGAGTGACGCCGTTATTTTCCCTGTATGCTCACTCCGTCTATCGAGTCATGTTCCGATTGGTGAACGGACAACAGTTAACAGAAGCCAACTATGGCTTTTTAGCCTATTGTCACGACTGCGGCGAGTATGAAACCGTCACCTGGCGACAATTAGGGCGCATCTCTCCCTGTCGGCGAGATGGACAATCTCGGGTTCTCAGTGGTCCCATGTGGTTAGGCTCGCTTCATGATTCCCAGTATCTGCAACGAATGCAGACTTTGGCCCAGCAGCAGGGTTGGCCAAAACGAGTCAAGCTATTGCAAACCATGATCGCTGAGGCGGATTTACCGCCCTATTTTTATCGACTCGGCGAGATTGGCCGCCGCAGTGGCCGGGATATGTTGCCCCGTGAGCAGTTATTGGCGCGATTGAGGGGGCGCGGTTATCGCAGCAGTGCCAGTCATATCACTCCTCAAGCGGTGAAAACTGAGGCGGATTTGGCGACTTGTGTGGCGATGGCTAGGGAATAGGGAATAGGGAACAGGGAACAGGGAATAGGGAACAGGGAATAGGGAATAGGGAATAGGGAATAGGGAATAGGGAATAGGGAATAGGGAATAGGGAATAGGGAATAGTGAATAGGGGGAAATGGCTAAGACGACAGCGGGTGAACCATAAATGGCTCACCCGATGACGGTTTAGGTTTTTAAGCCTGTTTTTGAGGGGATTTAACGGCTGCAAACGAGTTGCTGGCTTTCTTGCTCTAACAGTTGTAAGAGCTTGTCGTCGCCGCGATCGCGTGCACTGGCCATCCGGGCCGAAAGACGCTTACAGAGGTTTTCTTGGTGAACTTGATTCAGTTGAGAAAACTCTAAGTCGCTCATGGATAGGGATGAGACCAACCGTTGGCGGCTGGGTCGTTCCAGCGCTTCTGTACCACCGTTGACCGTGCTGCGGTAGGGGACACCGCGATAACTGAGATCGGCGACGGGTTGTGCCATCGTCATATGTCGAGGATAGCGCATGGGATAAGACTGACCCCGATAGGTGGCGAGGATTTCGCTTTCGCTCATCTCCAGAGACGGGGGGGTGTACTCGTAGGGAATACCGCGATAAGAGAGTTTCATAAATTCCTAAGTGTCCGTGATAACAACGAAAAAAAAAGATGCGGTCAAGACTCCGCTGCCGAAATCTGGACTGAACCAGTGCTTGAATCGAGCTTATATTCTGTATCAATTTTAACACTTTTTTTAAAAAGATGTCAAAGAACCTAGATAAAATTAACGCCCGTCTGGAGCGATCGCCGTTGGGGATCGCCGTCGGGGATCACGGTTCAGGGTATGCTAGAGAGACCCTTGTCTGGCAGTAGACAGGTGAAAGAAGACATCCACAACCCCTCAACTCTTGCTCAAACTAGGGTTTTGTGACTGTCAGCCGTCAACGGTCAACTGCCATCAAGTCTTACCTTGCGACCTCAAGAGCGCTCATGATGCGCGATCGCCGATCTCCGTCTCGACCCTCACAACCGAATTTACGAGCCACCGGTTCACCCTTACCGCATCGCTCCCTATCGCCGCGCCTTAAGACGCTGCGTCAACTGCGGCGACAGCAAAAACAGCGTGTCCGACTCCTGTTGATCCCTCTAATTTTGGGACTGTTTGGGCTGGCGATCGCCCTTCCCCTGCAACGATTGAGGCGATCTAACCCGACGGTTGACCTCCCCGCAAGTCGCGATCGCCTCTCAGAGTACGTCACCTCAGAACCCCAGCGAAACCGTCATCGAGATAACCCCTTCATCGAGAACCACCTCCGCGATCGCCCCCCCGAAGTGCGTGCGCTTCTCGACACCATCGCCTTCGCCGAAGGAACCCACGACGACCTAGGATATCGCACCCTCTTCACCTTCGAGACCTTCCGTAGCTACCGAGATCACCCCCGTCGTGTTCGCTGCGCCTCCTACCACGGCTATCGTCTTTGTTCCGACGCCGCCGGCCGCTATCAAATGATTAGCAGCACCTTCGATAGCGTCGCCAAACGCCTACAACTCGACGACTTTTCCCCCCAATCTCAAGATCGAGCGGCCGTTGAGTTAATTCGTTGGCGAGGGGGACTCAGTAAAATCGAACGGGGTGACTTTGACGGAGCGATCGCCGCCATCCGTCGGGAATGGGCCAGCCTCCCCGGTTCAGGCTACGGACAACCCCAAACCAGTCGAGACGACCTCAGAACCATCTATCAACAACGGCTCAGCTACTACCAAGACCGACAGAACCGGTAGAACCAATCCCTTGACAAAATCGCCGATTTATGCAGCAAGCCCCCGGAAAACGAACCCAGACTTAACGGTTTAACAAGTCCTCCTTCTGCACCGTACTCGGTGCGCCCGAATAGACCACACCGCGCTGAGTATCTAAAGTGACGATCGCCCCCTCACGAATCAACTTCGTGGCGTTCTTCACCCCCAAAATCGCCGGCTTCCCTAACTGAGAACAAATAATCGCCGCGTGACTGGTTAAACTTTCCTCCTCCGTCACCACCCCAGAGGCCTGCTTAATCATCTCAATAAAACTGGCATCGGTGTACGTGGTCACCAAAACCTCGCCTGGATTAAAGTTTCCCACCATCGACGCCGTCGGCGCCACTCGCGCCGGGCCGCTGACAACAACCGAAGACGCACCAACCCCAGTTCCATGACCCAACACCGACGTCACCACACCGACTTTGACCAAATCCGTCGATCCCGAGACTCCCTGAAGGGTTCCCGCCGTCATCACCACTAGATCCCCCTCATCCACCAAATTATTCTCCAGCGCCACACTAATCGCCGCATCAAAGGTTTGCGAGGTCGAGGGTAAACTGAGAATTAAGAGAGTTTTCACCCCCCAAACCAGTTGTAACTGACGTGCCACATTCACATGAGGCGTCACCGCCAAAATCGGCGCATGAGGTCGGAACTTAGACACATTACGAGCCGTCGAGCCACTTTTCGTCAAAGTCATCACCGCCGACGCTTCGAGTTGAGCCGCAATTTGCCCCACCGCTTGACTAATGGCGTTGGGAATCGATCGCCCCGTATCATCAACTCCCGTCACATTCTGAACAATGCGATCGGCTTCAATGCGCGTCGCAATCTGAGCCATCATGGCCACCGCCTTCACCGGGAACTCACCTACCGCCGTCTCATTGGACAACATCACCGCATCAGTTCCATCGAGAATCGCATTGGCTACATCGGAAATCTCGGCCCGAGTCGGCCGGGGACTATAGACCATACTATCGAGCATCTGAGTCGCCGTAATCACCGGAATCCCCAGGCGATTCGCCGTGACAATTAGGCGTTTTTGCAAAATGGGGACCTCCTCAGCCGGAAGTTCCACCCCCAAGTCTCCCCGGGCCACCATCACCCCATCACTGAGGGAGAGGATTTCTTGCATCTGTTCGATCGCCTCATGTTTTTCAATTTTGACGATCACAGGCACCGACTTGCCGGCGCTGGCGATTAACTCCTTAATTTCTAGGACATCTTGAGGATTGCGCACAAAACTCAAAGCCACCCAATCCACACCGCGATCTAAGCCAAACATCAAGTCTTTGCGGTCTTTGTCAGTGAGGGCCTTCACCGAGAGACAGACTCCGGGGAAATTCACCCCTTTGTTATTGGATAACTTCCCACCGACAACGGTGCGACAGTAGAGTTCTCCGGCGGCGGGATCAACTTTTTCGACCCGCATTTCTACTCGTCCATCGTCGAGGAGAATCGTTGCACCTTCGGGGACTTCTCGGGCCAGGGGTTCATAGGTAATCGAGGACATGGTTTGATTGCCCTCCATGATATGACTGGTGAGGATGAAGGGATCACCATCTTTGAGCACAATTGAGTCTTTCTCGAACCGCCCCAAGCGAATCTTCGGTCCTTGTAAGTCTTGCAGAATCCCCACCGGCTGATTCAGTTCAAAGGAGGTTTGACGAATCAGGCGGATGCTACGTTGATGATCGTCATGGGTTCCGTGGGAAAAGTTGAGTCGTAGGGTCGTCGCCCCTGCCAAAATCAACTCCCGCAGCACTTCGGGTTTACTGGTGGCGGGTCCAATGGTGGCGACAATTTTGGTGCGGCGCAGGGGGGGACGTGGTTGCATGAACTCTCACTCTCAACAAATGTAGTGCTGATGACTCGGTGCGGGCTGGGTCGATGGGCCGAGTCAATAGATGGATGGACAGTCAATGGACAGTCAATGGACTGTCAATAATAGCCTGTCAGGGGCTAATCAGCATAGTGTCTCACGATCTCGGCGCGAATCGATCGCCAGATTCAGATGCCGCCGCCGGTTTAAGACTTGGGATCGCCAAGGGATGGGGAAGATTGGGATGGCGCAGCTTGGGAGATGGATTTGGGGGAGATTCGCCAACGCAAGCCGAACACGGTGAGCGTCAACAGGAGTATCAGCAGCGATCGCCCCCCGTTTTCCCAATTTCGAGACAGTTCCCCCAAGTAGTGAGACCCTAGGGCCAGGGTATGAATCACCGCTAACCCCAAGGCGGGAACCGTGAGTAAGTGTAGTCGTCGCCAATTGCGGCCAAGGGCGGTTTGCAGTCGATTAGTGCTGGTGAGGGCGGCGGGAGTCATCAACAGGAGAGCCACAATCCCGGCCCAGAGTCCCCAACGATGCTGCGGGATCATAAAGGCGATCGCACCCAGGTTCCAGTCTAAGCTATGGTCGAGCATATGCCCCACATGAGCCAAGCTGAGGACGAAGGCGGCCACGCCAATCAGACGACGATAGCGTAGAGGACTGTCCCAGACACCACTGAGGGGACGGGCGGCCAGGGCCAACATGAGCAATAGTAGGGCGCTATGGCCGGTCAGATCCACCATGGCATCGGTTCGCAGTAGGGTGAGGATGCCAATGCTGAGAGTTACCCAACCTCCTAGGCGGAATAACTGACTGCGACGGTTAGCACTCAGTCGGGCCGCCGATAGCCCAACTCCGACCATCATCGGCATGGTTCCTAAGCCGAAGGCCAACATGGCGACGCCTCCGAGGAGGGGATCTCCGGTTGCGGCGGCTTTGAGTTGAGCGGTGTAGAGAAAGCCACAGGGAATCAGTCCCCAACACATCCCCAGCAGCAGGGGGACGCCTCCATGATGTTGCAAGGAGAGCTGATTCATGCAGCGACTGAGGCGATCGTGGATGCGTCCTTGTAGGGGATGCAGCAGAGGAAGACGGGGCAAGCTCTCGGGGTTGATTTGTCGCAATCCTAGGAAGATTAACAGCAGTCCGGTGAAGATGGCGATCGCCTGACGCATTCCACTCCCCACGCCGGCCAGTTGTCCTCCCGCCACTAGGGTTGAACTGACGGCCCCGAGCAACAGTCCTACGCTGGCATAACTGAGGATTCGGCCGAGGTTGAGCCAGAGGTGGAAGCGCCAGGGGGCTATGGTTTTCCCTTGTCCTAGGGAAAAGGCCACGGTTAACGGACCACACATTCCCACGCAATGGCCAAAGCTGCCTAGGAAGCCGAGTAGGGTCAGAGGCAAGAGTTCCCAGAGTTGGGTTAGGTCAGGATAAGACATGGTGGGCAAGTGTGACGGCGTGTCTTTTTGCTTTTGAGGAAAGATTTGCAATAATGACCTGGATTTCACCAAGTCAAGGGTAATCTAAGTTTAGTCGTTTTTGGAGTTAATGGATCGTCAAGTTTTAGAATTTTAGGTTGATTTTTAGGTCGATTTTTTTTGGCTTAATTAACAACCTGAAAACCCGTAGAAAACTTATTATTTTTTTAGAAAAATTGGTTATGAGCACAGCTCGGGACATCTGCCAAGATTTAGAAAAAAACTGTCAATTGGAAATCGCTCATCTCGTTAAAACCGATGGAGAAGTAGGGGCAACCTTTCACCTCGAACCCAATCATAATCCTCGCTCCGGTGAACCGGCGCAGACTTGGTTTGCTTTGACAAAATCTGGGGGCGAAAGTATTGCGTTAGATGAGTGTGATTGTCAACTGGAGGTCTTCCGAGGGGGCGATCGCACTCAGGCCATTGCCACTCCGTCTCTAGCGGCGATTTCCGCAGAAGGCTATGAGGATATTCCGGGGGCTGAGGTGATATTTCCCGAAGCTGGAGTTTATGACTTAGTTTTAACAGGGTCTCCTCAAAATACCGCTGATTTTGAGCCATTTAGCCTCAGTTACGAGGTGACAGTGCGTCCAGGGAGAGCGGCAAGGGAGTCCACCTCTGAAACTGAAACCTCTGAAACTGAAACTTCTGAAACACAACCCATCACCTCAGAGGAAGGAGTTGACGAGACAACGGGGTTAGTATCTCCAGGAGTTTGGGGAGCGATCGCCGTGGTTGGAGTCGTCGTCTTGGCAGGATGGGCCTGGAAACGGTTGCGATCGCAGTAACCCCTTAACTGGCCGGCAGACGAGCCACTCCAGCGACATGAGGGCTAACAATAGGAACATTCAATTCAAATTCCTGGAGTTGAATGTCAGTAAACCCAGCTTCGGCGATCGCCTCCCCCGTAGTACGATTGAGATGACAGCCATCAAAGACCCGTTTCCAGACCGGATTTAAGCCATTTTGTAATCGATGTGTCCAGGTATTTGCATCAGCGGCGACATGTTCGAGAAACACAAACTGTCCCTGGGGTTTGAGAATACGTTTAATTTCCTCGAACACGCGATCGAGATTGCTCACCGAACATAATACATGGGTGCTTACAACGGCATCGACAGAGTCATCCGCCACAGCCGCCATCGATTCTGCACCACAGGCTTCAATCCGTTGCACCTGAAGTCCTTGTTCTTCGGCTTCTTGTTCTAGGTAATGGTGCATAAAAGGATTCGGTTCAATCCCAATCCACTCAATATCCTGGGGATAATAACGAAAGTTAGCCCCCGCTCCCGCCCCAATTTCAACCACTCGTCCTTGCAATTGTCCCACTAAGGTTTGGCGAAGTTGAGCTAAGTTGGCACAACCCGGATGATGCTTTAATTCAATCGTTCGTTCATCAGCATCGGTCATTTTTGACATTTGCCACGCGAATAATCGTTGACCAACTTGGGAGAAAGACGAGAGTTGCATAAAGTGATAGTTAACTCAATCGTTAGTACTTTTTCTAGTTTAAAACATTTCCTTGAAACGGGTTAGATCACGGCTGAGATGTTCATGACCATCTCGATGCTTCTAACTCGATCGGGTTCCCTTCCCAGCTGTTCAATCCGAGACTGCGGCGGCAGTCTTGACCGTGAACTTAAAAAAACTTAACGCTAAAACCCAGGTCAGCACCTTGAAATTTAGGAGAAGCGATCGCACTATCGGTAGTGTCAGACAGTAGTGTCAGAGCCTGGGACGATGACCGCCTTCAGTCCCTATCCCCAAGCTCCCATCTCTTGTCATATCATTCGACCTTAGTCAACAAGAAGGACAGCCCCTGGCTTGGCAAGGGGACTCCTGAAGCGGATACCTCAACCGCTGTTCTTCAATCAAATCCCTATGATGATCTTGAAATCAATTTGGCGTTCTTGGACCAACCAGTGGCATCACCTCTGGCAGCAACGAATCTTTTACGGGGCGATCGCCGCCATCACCGCCGTTCTCGTATTTGGGATTCACTCGTTTGTTCTGAGTCAACAACCGGTTCAAGTGAGTATTCTCATGCAGGCCCTCGAACGGTCTCAGTGGGAACCCATCGTCGAACGTTTTGAAGAGGAAAATCCCGACATTGACTTAGAAATTGTCGAAGGTCCCAACGCCACCAACCTCGTTGAAGACCTCTATACCTCGGCCTTCTTACTCGGGGATTCCATCTACGACATCGTCTATATGGACATCGTCTGGACTCCCAAGTTTGCCGCTGCTGGTTGGCTTGAACCCCTCGACGATCGCGTCAGTGACGAAGAACTCAGTGCCTTCCTAGAGGGAGACATTGAGGGGGGACGCTATGACGGCAAACTCTATCGGATGCCCTTCCGCTCCGATGCAGGGATGCTGTACTATCGCAAAGACTTACTCGAAGAAAACGGCTTTGAGCCTCCAGAAACCACCGAAGAGTTAATTGAAATTTCTCAGACCTTGCAAGAACAGGGGGACGTGGAATGGGGCTATGTCTGGCAAGGACGACAATATGAAGGGTTAGCCGCCGTATTCGTTGAAGTCCTCGAAGGCCATGGTGGCTTCTGGGTGAACCCTGAAACGGAAGAAGTGGGGTTAGATGAACCCGAGGCGATCGCCGCTCTGGAGTTTCTCACAGACACCATTGATCAAGGCATTTCTCCGACAGGTGTCACCACCTACCAAGAAGAAGAAGCCCGACGCTTCTTCCAAAATGGTCGCACAGTGTTTATGCGCAATTGGCCCTATGTTTGGCCCCTGGCTAATGAAGATGACTCAGCGGTACAGGGCAAGATTGCCATTAAACCCATGGTTCACCAAGCTGGCTTCAATTCCGGTGCCTGTCAAGGAGGTTGGGGATTAGCATTAGTGAAAGATAGCCCCCACAAAGAAGAAGCTTGGCGAGTTATCGAATTTATGACCAGTGAATCGGTGCAGAAACAGTTTATTCTCGACACCGCCTATGTTCCGAGTCGGCGATCGCTGTTTAATGATCCCGATATTGTCGCCGAATATAGTCACTATCCTGACTTGTTAGAGGTGCAAGAACGGTCTGTCTTGCGCCCCCCCATTGCCCAATATGCCCAAGCCTCAGACATTCTACAACGGAACCTCAGTTCTGCCCTCACCGGTCGGCTGAGTCCCCAACAGGCGATGGAACAGGCGGCTGCTGAAACCCGCCGTCTCCTGGGCCGCGCCTAAACGAGATTGACCGGCTCTCAACCGGTTTCTTGTTCTTTATTTCCTTAAATTTATGGCAAAAAGTAAGATGCGTATCCGCCAGCAACTCACCGGATGGGTGTTGGTCTTGCCGGCCTTATTAGTCTTATGTCTGGTGTATGCCTACCCCATCGGCCGGGCTTTTTGGTTAAGTTTATTTACCCAGAACTTAGGCACAGAACTCGAAGCCGTCCCCGCTGGGTTGAGCAACTATGCTCGGATTGGAGGCGATGGTGCTTTTTGGAATAGCATCTGGAACACAACGGTGTTTACAGTTGTTGCCTTAATTCTGGAGTTGGTGTTGGGGATGGCGATCGCCTTAGTCCTCAACCGCAGTTTCCGGGGACGAGGCCTAGTGCGAACGATCGCCATCATTCCCTGGGCCTTACCCACTGCCATTATGGCCCTAGCCTGGACCTGGATTTTTAACGATCAATATGGTGTCGTCAATGATATTTTGATGCGTTTAGGATTCATTGAGGACGGCATCAACTGGCTCGGCGATCCCACCTTAGCCATGGTATCCGTGATTACGGCCGATGTCTGGAAAACCACGTCCTTTGTCAGTATTCTCCTGTTAGCGGGGTTACAGTCCATTCCCGAAGATCTCTATGAAGCCCACGCCATTGAAGGAGCCACCCCCTGGCAAAGTTTCCGCCAAATTACCTTACCCCTGGTGATGCCACAAATTTTAATTGCGGCTCTATTTCGTTTTGCCCAATCCTTCGGGATTTTTGACCTCATTCAAGTGATGACAGAAGGAGGTCCCGGCGGTGCAACGGAAATGGTGGCCTTGTATATCTATGCCAATGTCCGCCGCTATTTAGATTTTGGCTACGGTGCAGCGTTGGTGGTCATTACCTTTCTGATTTTAATTGTCGTGGTGGCGATCGCCTTCTATGCCCTCGAACGAGTCCGCAAGTCAGCCGGAGCCGAAATTTAAGCCTCCCATCATCCCCTCCTAGAAAGGGTTAGAGCCGGGTTCTCCCCCACCCCCTGTTCCCTCCTTTTGCCTTTTGCCTCTTGCCTCTTGCCTTCTTTTTTTAACCATGACCACCACAAAATCTCAATCCCAAGGATTTGAATGGAGTAAACTAATTTTACCCATTTCAGTATTTCTCGTTTTAGCCTTTAGCCTCGGGCCAATGATTTGGCAGTTCTTGACCTCCATTAAGACCAACGAGGCGATCGTGTCCATTCCCAACGTGTATTTACCGAGTCCCGATCAGCTCACCGGGACTCATTATAGTGATTTATTTTCTCGCCGTCCCTTCCATCGCTATATCCTTAATAGTGCCTTTGTTGCCTTTGTCTCAACCTTGCTTTGCCTCGGATTTGGCGCACCGGCTGCCTACGCGCTGACTCGCTTGAAAATCCCCGGAGAGCGCATTATTCTATCATTGGTGCTAATTATTACCCTGTTTCCCTATATCCTTCTGTTTCTAGGATTGCTGGAATTGGTGCAGTTTTTTGGCTTGGGTAATAATTACTTGGCCTTAATTGTTCCCTATACGGCGATTAACTTGCCCCTGACAATTTTGGTGATGCGAAGTTTCTTCCAACAGCTTCCCAAGGACTTAGAAGACTCGGCAAAAGTTGATGGCTATGGAACCGTGGGGATGCTGTGGAAAATTGTCTTACCGATGACGCTTCCGGCGATGGTGACAACGGGAATTTTAGCGTTTATCTTTGCCTGGAATGAGTTTATTTTCGCCTTGACATTTATTACCCGAGATGTTATGCAAACCATTCCCGTGGCAGCCGCACAATTAGGCGGTGCGTCAATTTTTGAAGTTCCCTATGGAACCACCGCAGCAGCGACGGTGTTGGGAACCGCACCCCTAGTGTTGTTAGTGTTGTTCTTCCAACGTAAAATCGTCCAAGGATTAACATCAGGAGCCGTTAAAGGGTGAGCGAATCAGTGGCGATCGCCTTGGGGAGTAATTTAGGTGACTCCCGAGGCATTTTAGAGGGGGCGATTGAACAGTTGCGATCGCCTCTGTGGGAGTTACAGCAATCTCATTGGTATCGTACCCGAGCCGTGGGACCGCCGCAACCAGACTATCTCAATGGTTGTGTCATCGGCAAAACCGCCTTAGAGCCTCTGGAACTGCTCCAGAGGCTTTTTGACATAGAACATCAATTTGGACGGGTGCGACGAGAGCGCTGGGGGGCGCGGACGTTAGATTTAGACCTACTTCTCTACGGCGATCGCATCCTCAATTCTCCTCAGTTACAGGTTCCCCATCCCCGTTTGAGGGAGCGTCCCTTCGTCTTAGTTCCCCTAGCTGACATTGCCCCGGATTGGCGAGATCCCCTATCTGGTTGTTCTATCAAGGAGTTACAAGAGGCGTTAAACTGTTCTGATGTGACTCGACTCTCTTAAATTGCGTTTATCTCACGGTCATCTCCTATGTCTTTTGCTCAAGAATCCCCCGAAATCCTGAAAAAACGCCTCTTCTTTGGGGGTCGTAAGTTTGACTTTGAAGTTAACCGCTTGCGCCTTCCCAATGGCGCTGAAGGGGATTGGGAATGTATCCGCCATCCGGGGGGAGCCTTGGCGGTTCCGGTGACGCCAGAGGGAGACTTGGTGTTAGTGAAGCAATATCGGTTTGCGGTACAAGGCCGTATTTTGGAGTTTCCCGCCGGAACTGTCGAAGTGAACGAAGATCCTGCTGAGACGATTCGGCGCGAAATTGAAGAAGAAACCGGCTATCGAGCTAATCAATGGCGCAAGTTGGGAGAATTTATCCTGGCGCCGGGCTATTCTGATGAGATTATCTATGCTTATCTAGCTCAAGGACTTGAAAAATTAGACCGTCCTCCGGCTCAAGATGAGGATGAAGATATTGAAGTGGTTTTAATGTCTCCCGAGGCGTTGGAAGCGGCCATTTTAGCGGGGGAACCGGTGGACTCGAAATCAATGTCTAGTTTCTTGCTGGCGAAGCCGTTTTTATAGACTTGATTTTATAGACTTAAATTTCGCTGAACATCACTCCCCACATTTTACAGGTTGTAATCACAAACTATGACTGACTTAGTTTTATTTTGGCATCGTCGAGATTTACGGATTAGCGATAATGTCGGCTTGGCAGCGGCTCGACAGCGTAGTGCCAAACTCATTTCTCTATTTTGTTTCGATCCCAATATCTTAGAGCGCGATGATATTGCGCCGGCTCGTGTTGCGTATTTGTTAGGCTGTTTGAGGAAATTAGACCAAAACTATCGGCAGATTGGCGGGCGCTTAATTTTGATTCAAGGCAATCCAAAGACCTTAATCGGAAAAGTCGCCCAAGATTTAGGAGCAACCGCTGTCTATTGGAATCAAGATGTGGAACCCTATGGACGGGAGCGCGATCGCCAAATCAAAGAACAATTAACTGCGCAAAACATTGAGGTTCAGGAGTTTTGGGATCAACTCTTACATCCACCGGGAGAGGTACTAACCGGAACCAGTAATAACTGTAAACCCTATACAGTCTATACTCCCTATTGGAAGAATTGGAGTCGTCAGCCGAAAGCTAAACCCGTCGCCACTCCAGAACGATTAGAGGAGTTAACCTCAGCCGAGGAAAATGTCCTGGAAAAGTTGGGGGCGATCGCCTTACCAACCCTACTAGATTTAGGCGTATCCTGGGAAGCACCGTTTATTTTAGAGCCAGGAGAAGAAGCAGCTAAAATACAATTAGAGGCATTTTGTCAGCAAGGTATTTATAGTTACGACGAACAACGAAACTTTCCCTTTAACGACGGAACTTCTCGCCTCAGTCCGGCCTTGAAATTTGGTGCGATCGGCATCCGGGAGGTTTGGGCCGCCAGCGAAACCGTGATGGAAACAACCCGTAGTGATGAGAGTCGCAATCACATTTTATCCTGGCAACAGGAACTAGCCTGGCGCGAGTTTTATCAAACCGTCATGTACTTTTTTCCCGAACTCGCCGCCGGTCCCTATCGGCAACCCTGGGACCGCTTTCCCTGGGAGAACGACGACAGTAAATTTGAGGCCTGGTGTCAAGGCAAAACTGGATTTCCCATCGTCGATGCCGCTATGCGACAACTCAATGAGACGGGATGGATGCACAACCGCTGTCGCATGATTGTCGCCAGTTTCTTGACCAAAGACTTAATGATTAACTGGCAATGGGGAGAGAAGTATTTTATGCAAAAGCTCATTGACGGGGATTTGTCGGCCAACAATGGCGGCTGGCAATGGAGTGCGTCGAGTGGTATGGACCCCAAGCCGTTACGCATTTTTAACCCTGCTAGTCAAGCCAAGAAATATGATCCGGACGCCGAGTATATTCGACGCTGGTTGCCCGAAATTCGCAGCTTGGACACGAAAGAGTTAGTCACGGGTGAGATTTCCCCGTTAGATTGTCAAGCTTGTGGTTATCCTCAGGCGATCGTCAATCACAATGAACAGCAACGCAAGTTTAAGCAGATTTATAAAGCCCTCAAGGGTTAACCCAGCTCAGAGAAAAGCCGTCACCTTGATTATCTCCATCTCATTACCAAACGCAACGTAGAGACAAAAAATCCCCTCCAGGGAGGGGCGAGGGGTGGGTTCCCCTCCCAGGGAGGGGCGAGGGGTGGGTTCCCCTCCAGGGAGGGGCGAGGGGTGGGTTATTCACCCACGGCTAAAGTTTTAATCTGCCATCAATTTAGCCGCTCCCCCCGAACTCTGAAGAACCCGTTTTTATTAATTGGGCTTGCTTTCACTAATCTGAAACAACTCGCACTCAGCTGTGGTTACTAGAACTCCACTCGCTGAAGCTGAATGTATTTCCAGATAAGATTCCGGTAACGCCTCGAATAAAATTCGTTCGTCGGCAAAGACCGTCTGTTCCCAATAACAGCCTAACTCACTCATCACCCTAATGATTTGGCTGTCGCCGGTGCGATTGACATGGTAGCATAAGATACGCGCTGACGCCGCGTCTAGTGCTGCTTCTGAGGATTCTGCTGGGAAGAGAGGAAGTAGATAACTCATGGTCTTTATAAAGTTAGTATTAGAACCTTTCGGCATAATCTCATTACGTTGTTAGATACAATGTTTGATTTGTCTTGTTTGAGTGAGAATGTAGTATTTTTTTACGTTTATTTGTCACTTTACCGCCAAAGTGTTGTCCAGAGGTTTCCCTCTATAACACCAGTATAAAAGTAATCGTAGCCTGTGTTACACAATTAAAAAATGAGGTCGAGATTCAGCGAATTATATTGTCACATCAACACTGATTACTGTTGTTAACACAATTGAATTTTTATCGGCATAGAATTAGGCTCAGGGGACGCTCCCCGAGCCTATGGTGTTCACGACTGGTGTTGGCCGATAGTGTTCAGTCGTTGCAATGCCTTAGAGCTTTCTACCCGAAATCGCCCCATAGAGGTAAATAGCAACAATTGCGCCGAGAACCGCAATCACCACACCAATAATGCTTAAACCGGGTGCTGTGAGTTGCAGAGCGCCAGTCTTGATAAACACGTGCAACGTGCCACCGATAAAGGCGCCTACAATACCCAGAAACATGGTTGCAAGCCAGTTTCCTCCTTGATAACCAGGCACAATGGCTTTCGCGATCGCACCTGCTAGTAGTCCCAAAATAATCCAGGCAAGGATATTCATACTAACTCCTTAATGATTAATGACTTGAGTAACGGACTGAACGGAACAAAGTTTTTGCCGATATTGACTTGCCGATATTGACTTGCCGATATTAATAGAGACTGAAAGGTCTCCAGAATCACCTGTGGTGCAGATGACTCTGGATGCCGAGTGTTAGTCGAATAAATTACCGATGCTATCCTTTGCATCTTCAATCATGTTTCGACCACTGCCCTCAGTCTGCTTCATCTTGCCCATCATTTGGTCTTTGCTATTGCCCGTCAGATTACCGGCCGTTTCCTGGATTTTGCCCTCAACATTCTTAGCCGCTGCTTTGGCTCTGTCGCTGAGCTGAATCTCATCTTTCATGTCTTCGGACGCATTACGCATCTGGGCTTCAACCTGTTTAGCCTTGCCCCTGATTTGATCCTGAGAATTGCCAGTGACGTTACCCATAGCTTCTTGAGCTTGACCTTCTACACTCTTAGCCATCGCCTCAGCTCGGTTCATAGTAGCAAGCTGGGGTTGGGTTGTAAAAGGTGCTGGTGCAGCCCAGGCACTTGTCGTCCCAACGTTAAACACAATGGTCGCGACCAGCATCAGGGTTGAAATCGCAATTACGGAAAACGTTTTAACCTGTCGAAATGATATCATTCTTACCTCCGAGTTTCCTCTAAAAATACCTTTCATTGACATTGACCTCTTATTTAGGAGGACAAGAGCCTTAAGCGTCTTGTCCTTACCTAAAGCACAAATATCAAGATTTAGTCAAAAAGCGATAGACTAATCAATCGCTTTCTTAACCTTATCTTTACCATCTTCAACGGTGTTACGAACCTTGGCTTCAGCCTGTTTTGCCTTGCCTTTAGCTTTGGCTTCATTGTTGTCGGTCAGGTCGCCAACGGCTTCTTGGACTTTACCCTCAACATCTTTGGCCGTTGCTTTAGCTTTGTCTTCAATACTCATGGTAATGCTTTCCTTAATGTGTGCCGAGGCGAGATGATCTCAGTTGCAGCATCTCGCCTATTAACCCAACCCTAATCGGTCGATGTTTTAGTTCACGATTGAATTGATTGAGGTGATTAACAAGTACATAATTTGATACAATTTCGATATCGCGACTGCTATATTGCAAATCATCCAGACAAAAATAGTAAAAACTATGTTAGTTGTTTTCAGGTGGTCGTAAATTTTTGAGACTCTGTGTGTACTTAATATCTTCGGTGCCAAGCAGACGATCCCAAAACGTAAAATAAAGTCCGTAATGTACCGTATATCTGAGATGATGAATTGAGTGATGAGCCGGGCCAATCAGCCACCGCCCTAGCCAATGGTGTGGGAATAGGGGGGGGAGGCGGTCTGGCCCCAAATGATTTAGCACCGCCCAGATGGTCATCGTTGTCAGCACCGCAATCATTGTAATGAAATGCAGCGGCAGAACAAAGACCAGGCCGACTAAGAAGATTGCCTGAACAACAGCCTCTAATGGGTCAAAGGCAAAGGAGGTCCAAGGAGTGGGATGGCGGGAGCGATGATGCCCCTGATGGAGCCAGGAAAAGAGTTTAGGGTGGTGAAATAGACGATGGGTGAAATAAAAATAGGTGTCTTGCAGAAACAGACTTACGCCATAGCTGACCCCTAAATACCATAGCCCATACTGTCGTGGGTCGGTGTAGAGTGCTGTGCCTCCCGCTGTATAGACGGAAAGAATCAACGCCGCCGCCAGGGCAAACACCGCCGAGGAAAGCATCGACAGCTTAATGTCATGCCAAATAGCAGTCCCGGTGGGCAACTGATGCGCTCTAGGTTTGCCAAAAGACTGGCTGAAGGGTGAATAAAAGAGCCAATAGGTCATCCCTGCTACTAAAAAGTAGCGAACCAGAATAATGCCAAAAAAAGCAATATTGTAAAATTCAAAGGAATGGTTTGTTAATTCCACTTTGTTGATTTCACTTTGTGCAACTCGCTTCGATACAACTCATTGACAGGGCAGGGGGATAGGGGGACCCGCTTGGGGGACTCGCCTGGGGGATTCGCTTAGGGTCTCCAGACATTTTTTATCTCACGCTGGGAGACCCTAGCCATGGCCCGGTGGGTCGTCAACCTACCCACCTTTCCCCCCACAGGACTTGGTCAACTGCCCTCTGTAGCTTGGTGAGGGTCATGTGAACTACCTAGGGCTTCGGCGGCTGCAACGCGGCCTGAGCCTCGGTGGTGCTTGGTTGAAAGCTGAGAGGTCTCCCGAAACGCATCCCTGGCAGTTTGGCCTGGCTCATGGAGTTGGTCTTTGTTGAGTGTATCGTTGTTTCCTGGGGTCGTTTCTTGTCTTGTACTGCTGGTGCTGTGATCCAACCCTGGACTTTTGTTGCCCATCACCTGGGTGCGGCTGAACCAACCCGCTTCTTGTATCAAAGCCCCCAGCCGTTGAGTACTCTTTTGCTCACAACTCAGGTCTTCAACTATATCGATGGTTTGCCCGTAATCGTAAAATATGGTGGATTGTCTGATAAATTCTTTGCTTTTCCTAAACATGATCTGAGATTCCTTTTGAGTCTTGGCTGAATCATGGCGTAGGGATGGTTTACCTGGTGTTTGGATAGGGTCTTGACAGGTTGATTTGTATAGGAACGTTGCAATTCGTTTCAATTGTTCTGCCATTCGCGATCGTCTAATTCTTTTTGGGGCAGCAAGAGTGTCGCTTCGATCTCTTGGCGAATCGTTTCGGTGATTTCACAGTTGCTGTTTAAACAATCTATGAGCAGTTGATTGGCATCGTAGTAGCGGTTTAGCACCTGCTTCTGCTCAGGACTAAACTGCCAGGGGTGGTGAATATTGCGATATTTAGCAACGGAGTCTTTAAGCTGCTTGACCCAGTTTTCGTAGTTATTCTGCCACCAAGTTTGCAGTTGTTCTTGGCTTTGGTGAGACACAGGTAGCTGCTCCTTAAGCTGTTGCAGCGACTTATAGAACCCCGCATCTAAAACGATGACTAGAAGGTTGTTGAGGGCTTCACTACAGGCATGGGCGTAGGCAAAATTCTGGCTGTGGTCGATCGCAAACTCCCGTAACAAATTTTCCAGAGCAGTATCTAAAAAGATGCCTTGGTCGAGGGTGCTAGCTAAGGCAAACTGGTTAGCGGTGGGGGAGTCTTGGGCCAGGGCTAGATAAAAGGCCCGGGTTGTGGCCAGTTTTGGGTCGGGAAGACTGTTTGACTTTTTGTTGACCCACATCAAAAACTCTTGCAGGTGAGGGTCTTGGGCCACTAGGGCATCCACTTCCTGCTTCATCAATTGCACTAGGGAATCGGCACTACGTAGCATGGCAGCCGTGAGCAAAAACACCTCATGCCAGTGGGGGTCAGTAATGTGGCTGACCAATCCCCCTAAGGCTTGCTCTAAGGCTCGTAGGTTGTGGGTGGCGACGATTTTGCGTGCCGTTAGATATTCCTGAAAAACTAGATATGAAAAGGAAAAAATTCCTCGGGCGCGCTCGATCAAGAGTCCATGCTGAGCTTCGATCGCCTTGAGCATGGCCTCACTTTCAAGCTGAAGTTCCTCTGGCTCTAGGTTCATCTCAGGCAGATTTTTCAGGTAATCTTCAATGTATTGCTCAATGACACGTTGCTCAAAAAAGTACTGTCCTTTTTCAAAGGTAACGGCGGCGAGTTGACTCAGTAACCTAATTTTTTGCGGGAGTAAAAAACCGCGATAGGCGTCATCGCGCGTCACCCCTTTGGTTTCATCCCATTTACCCAGCAGCAGGTCTAGCCCCTGTTTATAAAATGCTGTGCGCTTGGTCGGAAACTGCCCTTGACCCTGAAACAGCCAGCAGGAAAGGTGCAAAAAGAGGGGGGTCACCACCAATTGGCGAAACTGCCAGTTTTCGGGGAGGTCAAGTTTCTCGATAAATTCTGCGGCTTGACTCTGTCCTTGAGAGGTGGCGGGGTTGCCCAGAGTCACAAACCACTTTTGGGCGAAGGTGGTAATTTGGACTGTGCTGAAGGGAGCAATTTCGACATCGGTAAAGCCATGTAGGGTAAGCTCTTGGGCGGCGGTGCGGCACGAGACCACGAACCGATTGCGGTGATATTGGTTCGAAAAGCTGCGAACTTCTCTGATGGTGGCGTTGATGTCCTGGTTGATTACTTCATCCATACCATCGAGTAGTATCAGCACCCGTCCCTCGATGAGTAGTCGTTCAAGCTCGGCGGGGTCAGTGAGGCCAGATCGGGTTAGGGTTTGGTAAATATAGTTGAACAGGCTCACGTCGTTCTGGCGTTTGGCCGCTTCGGCAAACTCCCTCAGGAGGATAAAAATGGGGACTTGTTCCGGGGCAAACTCGCCCTGGTTGCACTGTATGGCTAGGTGTTGCAAAAAGGTGGTTTTGCCAATCCCTGGTTTGCCCAGAACCCGTAGCTTGCCGTAGTTTTTGACGGCTTCGATGCCGGGAATCTGAGGCTGGTCAATGATTCCTAGCCCCATGCGGTTGAAATCGGCAGGGTCGAGATTGTTGAGGGCAGACACCTCAAGACATTGTTGGTTGGCAACGGCTTCTAAGATGTTGACATCGACATAGATGTCGTCAATGTTAACGGGATGTCGAACGTCGAGCAGTTGCAGAATGCCGCATTGGTGTTCAATGGCATCGTGGTGCTGCGATCGCACCTCAGCCACGAGTTGATCAAGGGTCGGTTCCACAGTCTCCCCAGGCTCAAGAAACTCAGCCGGCGGGTTCATGGCAATCTCGCGCCAGTCTAAATCCAGGACTTGGCAGATTTCCATGAACACCTGGCGGTCTACCGGTTGTCCGGTGAAGAATCTCCAGATTGGCTGACGGGTTTTGAGATTGACCTCCCCCGCCAAGTTGTCTTGAGTCCATCCTTTGAGCGCAAAGGCGCGCTTAGCCCGCTGAATACCTGCGGGCGAGGCCTTGAGCGATCGCTTAGCCATAGGGTAAAAAATTCGTTTTAACGCTTTAATTCAAACAATTCAAACAAGTCAAACAGAAACGTCCTGGGACGCCGATTGACTGACAAAATCAAACATCAGTTGGCTAGAAGCCTTGCCTACCGGGACAGTCAGGCAGCTATATTCAATAAATTCCAACCTGCGATCGGGACATATTTTATATAAAATTTACGATACACATTTCATGGTAGCGCCTTTTCTATCTCCTGTTTGATTTCTCTGGGTGATTCAGAGGAGAGTAGGCTCTGGGGAATGGATTTATCCCCGTTTTATCTGATCAGCACTACAGCGATGGGGGATAAGGGGGGATGGGCTGATTGCGACAAAAGAACGAGTCGGTGTCTTGCCCCGAGGTTCTGGGAGGGGACCCCATGGCGGCGCAGTTACTGATTGACTGACACAACATCTGAAATCCTTTCACTGAAAGGGCTTCGCGCTGCAAGAAATGAAATCTCTGAAAGTTCCTCTAGCAAAGGCTTTCGCATTTTCGTAGAGTTACGGCAGTGAAGTCGGCGTTGGCCCCTCATCTTTGCCCTAGCTCGAAACTCTCTCCAAGAGGGGTTTTTCGGTGAATTTACTCTAAACTTTTGTCAGTCAATCAGGAAGATCTACATTGAAGTTGATAGATTCTTCCCCTCTTCTAAAACCTGCAACGTTTGCTTGAATCAAATCGATAGTCTGTCACTAGATGTCAGAAATTGGACTT
>LJZT01000017.1 GCA_001314905.1 Phormidium sp. OSCR | reverse complement strand
TGAGAAATCAGATTCAATACGTTGTCTCGCTGAATCAAGAATCACGATCTGTGAGAATCCCGCGCTGTAATCTTTGATTCAGCGCCGGGAGTATGTCAAGTCCTGGTTCTTCTTCCGCTGTGGCTGTTGGTTTCTCTGGCGGTGGTGGCGGTGGGGGCAGCTGTGGAGGATTTGGTGGGGGCGGTAGTGGTGGTGGCGGTGGTGGTGGCAGCTACTAACCCTGTGGCGTTAACCAGTCCGCCGTGAAGGCGAGACTCTTGGACAGGGTGCGCCACTTGCGGTTTGATCCTACTGTTATGCGATTTTTTTTAATGGTATCATCCACTTTCAGGAGCATTTGTAATTTCGACAATCATTTCCCCCTGGTACAGTTGTTCTAACGCCTTTGGTAAAGCTGCAGTTAATAATTGTCGTAAGTTGCGGTTAGTAACATTTCCACAGGTTAGCCACACAATTTGAGGAGGCGATCCTAAACGACAGACTAAATCAATGAAATCGCTGTCTTTTGTGATAATAACAACACGTTCAGCCCGTGCCGCTGCGAAAATTTCGATATCTTGAGCATCCCGCAGCCCTAAATCTCGCAATGCACTCGCTTCTAAACCAAATGTTTCTGTCAGCCAACTGGCTAGGGTGGGCGGAAGTTGAGCATCGACCCAAATTTTCATACGGTTAGTCTAGGAAAATCCGTACGTCGTGCGGCAAAGATTAAACAAGCTTGAACATCCGCTAGTTCTAAATCTGGGAAGTCGTCTAAAATTTCAGAAATACTAACATTGTTGGCTAACATTTCTAAAATATCGACGACCCGAATCCGCATTCCTCGAATACATGGACGACCACCACATTGACCAGGGTTTTGCGTAATCCGGTTCAGTAATTCAGGAGTTGTACTCATGTTTTGGGGGATGTGAATGGGGACGATTTTTCCCTATTTATACCAATTTTCGGCCATGGGTACAACAGATCTTGAAAAATGGCGTTAATTTCGAGTCTATAAGGAGTTTAACCGATTCCATGAATGCGACCGAAAAGAAATTTATAGATACTTTCCTTGAGATGGATAAACTGACAAGCTTACTAGCCTTGTTGTTAACTCTTAGGATGGGGGAGGATTGGAGTAGCGATCGCACATTTGGCGATAGTCCTCGGCGATTAAGTCTCGCAGCGGCTTCGGGTCCATGACTTCCACCTCTGAACCGTGACGACGCAGTTCCCGGCGAAACCAGTAGGTGTTGTAAATCGAACGCACTACCCGGCGGATGTTGGGGTGTTCGGGAAGCCAGTCGCTTTCGATGTCTTCTGGATGGTTTTTAGACTGGCTATAGCTGGCGGCTAAACGTCCGTATAAATAAAATTCCACGGAGATACGGTCGAAGTCCTTGCGCCAAGGGTTTTTGGTGGGACTGAGGACGGCATCCTGAATGCGATCAAGCCGTAGAGACCAGTTATGTTGTAGTTCGGGTAGGTCGAGATTCCCTTGAGTGTCCGGACACCAGCAGTCAAGATACTCTCGCTCTTCATGTTGCACGATCGCAGCATGGCAGATGGTGAAGCGCCAGAGGCGATCGGTGGCATCTTGATAGGAGAGGGTGAAGGATTGCTGGCGACGGATGTACGTCTCGACTTGCCAACGCCAGGGATGGCTAGGGGAATTGAGGAAAGTCTCGATTTCTTGGCGTAGGGGTAAGGAGAGTTCGCTGCGATCGCCCAATAATCGAGCCAATTCTACCGCCGTTGCAATGTCTCCCCGGTCGATGAGGGCAAGTCTAGCTTGATTGAGGGCTTGGATGCGATCGCCACTCCAGTCGTGATTGGGGGCGATCGCCAATTCCCGACGGGCGATCGCCTGGACGAGTTTCGAGATATTGGGCTTATCTCCCCAAGTTTTGCCAAATTCCAGGGCCAGAGCTTCTAACGCTCGTTTATCTCGTTCCTGGAGGGAGAGGGTGATGGCTTGTCCTTTACGAGTCACAGTAGTTAATTTGTACGGACACTTTATCCGTTTAATGCTTGCTAATTCCCATTTTGCTTGGCAATATGGAAGTTAGCAACAGCTTACGGACAGTTTCTCATGGTGGAGTATCCTATCACTCTCAAGCCAATTTTCTCAGAACCCGCTGCCATGCCGCCAGCAGGGGTGACACTTCCCCGCGACTGGGGTTGGATGTGGCATCAGGCGCAAACCTATCAGGCACTGCAAAATCCGGACATCGATGTGGTGGTGAATACTGCCATGACGGGAGATGGGAAAAGTTTTGCCGCCTATTCCCCAGTCTTACTCAATAACAAAGTTGCCTTAGGGATGTATCCGACGAATGAGTTAGCACGGGACCAAGAGCGACAAGTGAGTGAGTATATTCATAATTTTCCTCAAGTTAATGTACCACGAATCAATCGTTTAAGTAGTGCAGAATTAGAATTATTTTCTGAGCAAGAAGACTTGAGCAAATCCCAAGCCATTGCTCGTCAAGGCTCCAATTCTGAAGTGTTACTGTCTAACCCAGATATGATTCACTATCTTCATCGGGGGGCTTATCTCAATCGCTATGACAACCCAGATAAACTTTGGAATCGCATTGACAAGAACTTCGACCAATTTATATTTGATGAGTTTCATGTTTTCTCTGCTCCTCAAGTTGCCAGTGTACTCAATACCCTACTCTTGATTCGCCATACCAATCGCCGCAAGAAGTTTTTGTTTCTCTCGGCAACGCCAGATGTACAGCTCATCGAGAGGTTAGATCGGGTGGGATTTTGTTATCAGGTTATCAATCCAGTGGAGGAGAGGAAATACGCCTATCCTGAGAGTGAGGAGGAGAAGAAACGCCTACTCAGCCAGGGTTGGCGACAAATTTCCCGAGAAATTCAGTTTAATCTTGTTGCCCTAGACTCGACAACTCAAGCGTCTGAACATTGGTTACGAGAAAATTGCGATCGCATCCTTAAAGATTTCCTAGACCATCCAGGAAGTAAAGGTGCAATTATTCTTAACTCCATTGCCGCCGTTAAGCGGTTAGTTCCCAGATTCAAAGCGTTATTTTCTCAACATGGACTCACCGTTGGCGAGAATACCGGACTTTCCGGGAAACAGACGAAACAACAATCGTTAGAGTCTGATTTGGTCATTGGAACGAGTACCATTGATGTGGGGGTCGATTTCAAAATCAACTTACTTTGGTTTGAATCTTCTGATTCCGGTAATTTTATCCAGCGATTGGGACGGTTAGGACGACATGATGGCTCTGAAGATGGGGAGGGGTTTCATCCTTTTCATTGCTTTATTGCCTATGGATTGGTTCCGCAGTTTTTAGCAGAACGACTGTTTGAAAAAGACGACGCACCTCTCAAGGTGGGAGAACACTATGAACGGACAGAATTTAATGAGGCGATTCACAATGAATATCGTAAAATCAATGACTTTCAGGGTTATTATCAGAAATGGGGGGCCGTTCAATCGGTAAAACTTTATTATGATTTGGGTCATCCTCAAATTCGGACAATTTATACGGACAGTCGAGATCGCTTCCGTCGAGACTGTCAAACCCTATTCGACACCTCCTTCAAGCGAACCCAGGGATTGATGCAAGCCTCTAAGCGTGACTGGGAGGCGATGTCAGGCAAATCGAACAATCCTATTGCTGAGGAAGCTTGGAGTTTCCGAGGATCGAGTCCCCTGCAATGTGGACTGTATGACGAGACGGAGGTTGAGGGAGGCGATCGCTTTAAAACCTACGACTTACCGGGGATTCTCAGCAACCTAGAGATTGAGATGTGGACGGAGGCGGGGTTTAGGCGGCGGTTAGAGGCGATCGACCAACCGATCGCCAAAGGACGATTTCGCCATTGTTTGGGGTTTATGAGGTTGAAAGGCTACCGGGAGGAACGGTTAAACTGGCGGTTTAGCTATCCGGGGAGTTTGGAGGCCGTTGCCAACTCCTGGAAAGTTCAAGTCCTGGCGGGGGTGCAAATCTGGCAACCTGAGAACCCTTGGATTGGTGAAATTAACCAAAAATTGAAGCGTCAGGCCTTGGTGAGTTATGTGGTTCCCCTTCCGGTGAGGGAGGTTCGCCAGCGATTGCGGCTACCGATGCACTTTAGTATTTATCCCATCGCTGACAGTTACAGTATTCATACGACAACGCCACCGTACTCGTTGGCGATCGGTCAATCGGCGTTGTTGTTGGATGTGTTGGCGGGGTATCTCAAGCGTCAGGGGGGAGAGATATGGATTGCTGGATAACTATCCCTCAAAGGGATTGGGACGTTCCAGAAGTGTCTGGAATGATGAGAGTAGCGCACGCAAGTACGAGTACAACACATGTTTTCAATCCCTCAAAGGGATTAGATAGAGATCACGTCACTGCTCTCACGGGGAGAGTATAGCATAAATTGTTCAGCGTCCATGTGTTGCAGCCGTAGATGCGCTATAGGGTTCATGTATTGTAAATCGTTAGAAAGTATTGACAAAGCCTGCAGGTGTGGGGCATCCTTAAGAATAGGGATACTAGACCCACTGGGAAAAGCGCCCGGAACTACAAGTACAAAACTGCACTCCTTTGCCCTCCTGCTTGGACGGTATCGGCGCATCGTGCTATGTCAGTTCAAATTAATGATTGCTTTGAACAATATGGGTCTGATAACTCTTGTTAATTTTAGAAATGGAGCAGGTTTATGCCTGATCTTTCCAATATCAAACAGCTTGAGGAGGTAATTGAATTTTTATTTCATTGCTCTCAAAATGCTAGTTTGCCCAAAGACGTAATCGCGCGTGCGTCTAAATACTTAGGGACGCTTCAAGGAATACGACAACAGGTCATCCAGGAAAAATATGGATTTGACTGTTCCCCGCATCCTTACTCTAATGATGGAACTGCTGTTTGCAACTACATTTATGATGAGTAATCTAATGAAATAGGTCAAAATCGTGCAACCATTGGTTTAAGTTTTAAACCGGTTAAAGTCACTAATGTTTGGTGTGTTATGCCGTCATAGCACACCAGCCAAGTAAAAGTTTATGAAAATATGTTGATACCTTCAAATCACATGGAATTACAGATTGATTTAGGTCGGTTATTACAAGAGATACCTTACCTCAAGATGTTGATTTTATTTGGGTCTCGTGCCAGGGGAGATACACATCCAAATAGTGACTGGGACTTCGCTGTCCTTTACGATGAAGAACTCCGCCGAAAAACTGTTGAGGGGTTTGGCTGGTTTCGTGATATCGGCATTATTGGGGATTGTCTCAATTTGAATAGTGATAACATCGATGTAGTTGAAATTCAACGCTGTTCTGAGTTGATGGCTCACCATATTGCACAAGATGGCAAGCTAATTTATGAGCAAGATCCTGGACTATTTGATGAGTTCAAAAAGAATAGCCTTTTGAGCCAAAATAAAATTGATGATATCATCAATAAATCCAGAACGCGGGTCTATCAGTTTTTACGGGAACAAGGGCTATGAGTCAATTTAATACTAGCGTTATTTGGCGAAGACTGGAAAAAATAAGTTCATTAATTGCCAGATTAAAAAAATTCAATACCATGACCTTAACAGACTATCTTGAAAGTGAAGATAACCAGTTAATTGCCGAGCGATTAATTCAGCTTTGTGCGGAAGCAGCTTTAGATATTAACAAATATCTTTTATCTCAACTCGGGATTTTGGAAAATCGAGCACATTGGACTAATAAGGATTACTTTCTAGAGGCGAGTCATCAGAAAATTTTAACATCAGAAGTGGCCCGCGAGTTAGCAGATGCAGCCAGCATGAGAAATATTCTTGTCCATCTTTATCTCGATATAAATCCAGAAATTGTATTTAATTCAATCCACAAAAGTATTAGATATTACCCATTGTATGTATCCCAGATTGCAGAATATCTTGATTCTCTTAGGGGAGATTAGATAATTCACAACTGGACAGTCTTATAAACCAAATTAGCAAAACAAACACCATCCTTACTATGCCATCCCAAAATCCAGACGATCCCAAACAACTGAGTCTTTTTGACAATCTCAATGTCAATGACGACTTTGACGATGATGACTTTGAGGAAATGAATCCCGAAGACTTGGGATTAAGCGATGAAGAGGGCGATCGCACTGTCGAATTGTCCCGTCAACTTCTGACCCTAAAACTTCTCAAACAAGCCATTGAGAAAACCCATCCCAATGACACCGTAATGGCAGATTTTGCTGAATTTGTCCTACCGAACCTTCTCAAATACACCATTGGTGTCTCTGCAAAGGGAGGATGGTTCTTTGAAGAACTCGATCGCCGCGTCGCCAGGGGAGAACGTCAAGCGGTTCGTCGTGATAACGCCACAGATCAGTCCTTAAATACCCATATTCTCAATGGCTTGTTTCCCGCCAACCTGATTGAACGTCGTTTACAAAGCCTAAACACCACCGTTTGTCGCGTGGTGGATGACTTGAGTCGCCGCTTGGGAATTGCGGGGTTTGTCCTCCATGACTTCGAGAAATTTGACTATCGCCGCATCCCAGGAATCCCCGAAGTCTATCAGCAGCTAAGTCAGAATCTCGATGCCGATATCCGCAAGCGTCCCCCCGAAGAACATCGAGAGATTTTTGATCATCTCGTTCCGGCCTTAGAACTGGATACCTTCCTCTTCCCCGACAATCCTGCCAACTGGGAAGACTACCGTGATGATTTACTCTACATCGCCTATAACACACAGGAGAAAAATGACACCAATCTCAATCTATCTGATAGTAGTCTAACCCCGACTCTGGGCGATCGCACCCTAAACTGTCTAGCGGACTTAGCCTGTCTCGCCGATCGCCTCTCCTCCATTATCAAACATCCCCAAGATGCCGAAAAATCCAGTCTCAATAAAGTTATCGGGGACTTGAGTGATGGTCAACTGCAACTCAGCTACCATGCGATTTGTGAAAACCGGGGGGTTCTCACCAACATCGTGAACAATGCGGTGATGGAGGCCCATTTAGAACAGAACTATGACCCCCTCCTCTATCTTCCCACCGGTGTCATTTATCTTACCTCCAAAAATCCCCCTCCTATTTCACGAGATGACCTTCCCAATCGCGTTGTTGCCAGTATTAAGCAACTTTGTGCCGGGGAACTGCAACGGAAACAAACGGGATTTGGTCGAGATGGCAAAGGAATGAAATATGCTGATTACTATACTCAGTTTTTTGAAGATACTGGCTTAATGCAGGTAGCGTTAGATGCAACCCTGCGGATTCTCAATCCCAACAAAAAGTCAGTCGCCAAAAGCCGAAGTGACAAGCTAAAGGAGTTCCAGACAAAAGGTGTTCTCCCTCCTGAGTATAATTTTGACTTTGACGACGACATTCGCATCGACCAAATTGCAGAATTTGGCGATGTGGTGACCCGAAAAATTTGGGGCGATCGCCGGTCTCGCATTGAAGCGTTTCTCAAACAAAGCCTAAAAGGAAAAGCTGCCAAAGATGCCATCCAGAAACTCCCTGAACCCAATTTAATCCTCGAAATTGCCAAAACTTGGCAACTGGAGTCTTGTTTGCCAGAACTTCGGGAAATTCAAGGGATTAACGCCAGTCTTAAAGAGCTAAAATTGAAAGGAAACACAGGCGGAGTTCCCTTAGACTGGTATTTCTTAGCCGCAAAATACCTGCAAAACAATCCTGGACAAAGCCAAGATGAGATTCGGGAACTCGGGGAACAGATTATTGAGACAATTTTAACAATCACCAACCCAATTATCAGTCCATATCCCCTCAGCGATGGTTGGGATGACATCCGACATTGGACTGAACAGGTGGTCATCTTACCCCATCAACCGGCTGAGAAAACTGCCGCTGAACAAGCTGATATTTTCCTGCAAGAATTAGACCACTATCAAACGGCAAAAAAACCAGGTCGAGGTCGTCAACTGTTGTGTTCCCTCTCTCACTCTCCCTATAGTGTGACGGAACAAATGGAATCTGCTGTATTGTTTACCCCTCAAGTCTATACCAACAAACAAATGTTAGGGGGGTCAAACGCCAAACGCAATATTTCTAGTATTGCGGGAACCGAAATGATGTTGCGGCAAATCTTGATGAACCAAACCCAAGCTGTGGGGAAACGGTTTGAAGATGGCAAATATCGCTATCTTTACTTCTATCCCACCTACTACTTCACCCCAGAAACCAATAACTTCCTCGCCTTAGCCTATAGCAACATTGCCCAAACTCGCTTTGATACCCAAATTCGGGGTCACTTTGTCAATCATGAAACCTTAGAAGCCAACTTTAGCCTCAACCACTATCAAACCGTTGATAGCTTCATTATCGACGAACAACTCCAGGAGAAGCAGCAGCTTCCAGAAGGGGATAAGAATCGTAAAATTGACCGCACCTTCAAACTCTCCTACCCCGAGGATAAACCGCTTACCTTTTACTTTATGGCCCTTCCCCCAGGACGAGACCCCACTGATACGGAATCCTGGATTATGCCAGCTTGGTTAGCCTTGACCATTCCCAATATATTGGATGTAAAAACAGTTGTTTCCGAATCACCTATTCCTCCCTTCCGTGAAGGTTCTGAATTTGAAGAAACCGTATTTCTTGACAGCGCACCCCAGGCATTTCGAGTCTTATTAAACGGCGATCGCTTCCGTTTAGATAGTCTCCTCTCTCCCCTAAACTGCCTCACCGCCGCCTATAGTATCCACTTGGATATCAATCCTAAACGAGGTAAAAAAGGATACGATGCCAACTGGGGTAAATTCAGTGAACTTGCTAACAATTTAGATACCAGTCCCTTGTATGTCTTTCACTATCTTGCCAAATGGTCGCGTGCGCGGGACACCGACGCACCGAGTCCCAAACGTCTTCGATTATATACCTATGACTTTTACCCTTGTTTCGACCCCCATGTTACTAGCGATCGCCATCAACAGGAACTAACCATCATGTCTCCAGAATCTCCCCTACATCATCCTAAACAACTCGTTGAACTCTATCGAGAGTTTTATCGCGCCAATAAGCGTTACAATCCCAAATCTAATGCGGTGTTAAAACCCTTAGATGTCGCAGCTGAAACCTTACTCAAAGCTGACAGCAGCCTCTTCCATGGGGAAACCCTCGTTGCTGTTGTCGCCGCCGAAATTTTTAAGCTGATGGATCGAGTTCACGCCTCCACCGCTGAAGGCTATTGGAAAATTCAAGATCGCGAAGAGGAACGTCAGAAAGTTTTGGGATTTTCCCGTTACTTTGTTGAGGAGGTGTTTGAAAAGACATTTAAGGGCGATCGCGCTCGTTTGGCAGGTAAACAACTCAACCTACTCCGCGATACCTGCGAATTTCTCTATCGTCTCGAACAGGACAAAGAGAATCAAGACGTGAAAGATAAATCTGCTAATCGCGAGGAGGAATAACCTTTATTTCTCGCTTAACGTCTAGCCTAGAATCCTGAAAACAAAATCAACATTATGGCACTCCTAAAAACTCTCGACTCCAAATTCTTCCACTCAGACATTCCCTACAAACCCATGGGAAAATATGTCCACTTCATCACGCTGCGGATTACCGAGTCCTATCCCCTATTTCAAACCGACGGAGAACTCAACAAAGCGCGAGTTCGTGCGGGAATCAGCAACCGTAATACCATCAGTCGTCTCTCCATGTTTAAACGCAAACAATCCACCCCAGAACGCCTGGTGGGCCGGGAACTGTTGCGCAAATATGACCTGGTTAAACCCGAAGAATGCGAGTACAACGTCAAATTCGGCATGAATAACCCCGATTGTATTATCTATGGTTTCGCCATCGGGGACTCAGGGTCTGAAAAATCCAAAGTGGTCGTCGATACCGCCTTTTCCATCACCCCGTTTGACGAATCCCACGAAAGCTTCACCCTCAACGCACCTTATGAAAGTGGAACCATGGCATCAAAAGGAGAAGGAGACTCCAAAGCCGGGGAAGTCACCAGTCGTATTAACCAACAAGATCACATTCGTCCTCAAGTCTTTTTCCCCAGCATTGTCACCCTACGTGACCCCACCGAAGCCAGCTTTTTGTACGTCTTCAATAACATCCTACGAACCCGTCATTATGGCGCACAAACCACCCGAACTGGACGAGTTCGCAATGAGTTATTAGGAGTCATCTTTGCTGACGGAGAAATTGTCAGTAATCTCCGTTGGACTCAAGCCATTTATGACCGTCTCCCCGAAGACCTCCTCACCTCCCTCGACCCCCTCGACGAAACCCTCGTCAGCGAAAAAGCTACCGAAGCCATTGAAAGCCTCATGAATGACGAATTTATTGTCCATACTGACTTCATTGGAGAAGATTTCACTCCCTTATTAAACGAAGTCAAAACTCTCACCTCCAGCGAAGACGGAATCACTCAGATTCTCCAACAAGCAGACCAAGAAGCCAAAGAATACGCCAAAAAACACATTAAAGCCAAAAAGTAACCTCTCATGGTTAATGGCATCTCATTAACTCAACATTTGGGCGGCTAAATAGGTCGCCCCTACCTCATTTTTTTCTCCCATCCGTAACTCTGTGGTTCCCCAACTCCTCATCTCCCATGACCCAAATTTACCGCTGTCATCTCGAACTTCACGATAGTCTCTACTTCGCCACCCGAGAAATTGGACGACTCTATGAGACTGAACCCATTCTCCATAACTATGCACTCTGCTACGCCTTGGGATTCATTGATAATCCCCGCTACCAAACTCAAGTTGACCCCGAGAACGACTATCGCTATTTTTGTCGCCATCAAGTGCCACAATATCAAGCCCATTTAACAAAATTAAATGAGCAAAACATTTATGTAACCCCCGCGCGATCGCTCACCCACACCGCCGTTCTCAATACCTGGAAATATGCCGACAACCGCTATCATGTCGAAATGCAGAAAACCCAGAAAAATATCCCTAGTTTTGGACGTGCCAAAGAAATTGCCCCAGAAAGCAAATTTGAATTTTTTGTTATCTCAGCCAACCCGATTACCTTTCCCAAGTGGATTCGTTTAGGTAAATGGATGAGCAAAGCTGAACTCTCTGAAATTAAACACTTTACCAACCCTAAAAGACGGGACAATCAACAATTCACAGTTCCTTATCCTTTGAATCCTTTAGATGTCATGTTTAGCCATCATGTCATTCAATTTGACACCATCAATATGCCCCCAGTGAGTCTGATTCGCAACGTCAAACTAGAGGGATGTTGTTACCGCGTATCCCAGGATAACCAAACCCTAACGCTTCCCGCCAACATGACCTATCATTTTCAGCCATAACCCATGCCTTACAGTCTTGTCTTTAATTTCGTCCCCGAAACCCTAATCCCCCCAGATTACGCCACAGGACGACATCTCAATGCCCTCTTTATCACCGCCGTGAACGCCGTCGATCCTGATTTAGCCACAACTCTCCATGAACAAAAAACAACCAAAGCCTTTACCATTTCTCCCCTGCAAAAATTGCCTCCCACTCGTCGTGACGTTCCCCCTCGGATTCCCGAAATTCTACAAGCACAACATCAGCGTCCCATTCCGGCACAAACTCCCTGCTGGTGGCGTGTTTCCCTCCTTGATGACCAACTTTTTGGACAATTGAGTCAATTATGGCTCAATCTCAACCCTCGCCAACCTTGGCATTTGGGGGCAGCCAACTTACACATTACCAGTATCCTAGGAACTCCCCAATCAACGCAACCCTGGGCGAATGCTTGTTCCTATCAAGACCTCTACGAAACCGCATCTGATTCCAATCGGCGATTGAATTTTCAGTTAGCGACTCCCGTCGCCTTTCGACAACAGAAATATGATACCGCCTTACCCACTCCAGATTCAGTATTTCGCAGCTTACATAACTCTTGGAAACGGTATAGCGATATTGAGTTGCCGGGATTTGCGACAGACAATATTTTTCCCTGTTACTTTGATATTCGCACCGATATTCTCGATTTTGAGTTTCGTAAAAAGGGGAAATCTAGCAAATTTATCGGCGCAGTGGGTCGCATTGATTTTCGCATTTTAGGAAATGTGGAGCCGGTTACGATTAAAGCTTTAAATACCCTGAGTAACTATGCCCTTTACTGTGGAATTGGTCGTAAAACCACCATGGGAATGGGCATGGCACTCGCCATTGAATCTCGGAGGTCATCATGTTAGAAATTCCCATTGCCGCGTTGAATCACTATGCTTATTGTCCCCATCGCTGCTGGCGGATGTTTTGTGCCGGGGAGTTTGTGGACAATGTTTATACGGTGGAGGGAACGACGGGACATCAACGCATCCATACCGTCGGTGAGGGATTCCGAGAAGAAGCTTGGCAAGTTCGCGGGATTTGGCTGAGTTCCCAACGCTATGGCTTGGTGGGAAAGGCGGATTTAGTGGAGTCCGAGAAAGGGGAGTTATATCCCGTGGAGTACAAGCGGGGAAAGCAGAATCCTTGGGAAAACGACGATTTACAGGTTTGTGCGCAAGGGTTGTGTTTGGAGGAGATGACCCGAACGCCGGTGGCGAAGGGGTATGTGTATTCCTTGCAGTCTCGGCGGCGGCGGGAGGTGGAGTTGTCGCCGCAGTTGCGGGAGACGGCGATCGCCACCCTGGAGGCGGTGCGTCAACTTCTCACCACTGGGGACTGTCCGCCGGCGGTGTATGACAAACGTTGTCGGGGCTGTAGTTTGTTCGATCGCTGTCTCCCTCAGGCGGCGACAAAGATGGCGCGATATCGCGAAGCCTAATTCATCTATATATATAAGGAGAACGAGTCATGGGTACGATGTATGTGATTCACGAAGATGCCTTTTTAGGCAAGTTGGATGAACGGTTGCAGATTAAGCATCAGGGGAAACGACTCCTGGATGTTCCTCTGTTGAAGTTGGATGGGGTGGTTCTGTTGGGACGGGCCACGGTGTCCCCCTATGTGGTGGATGAGTTACTCGAACGGAATATCCCGTTGAGTTTCCTCACCCGCTATGGCAAATATCGGGGACGGTTGGAACCGGAGGTGACGCGCAATATCTTTGTGCGTCGGGGACAGTGGAACGCGGCGGGGGAAACCCCAGTCTCGGTGGTGGCGGTTCGGGGGTTTGTGCGTGGGAAGTTGAAGAACTATCGTAGTCTGTTGCAACGGAAACAGCGGGATAGTCAGGATTTGGATGTGACGGGGGCCATTGACCAGTTGCAGGGGGCGATCGCCGCCTTACCCAAAACCCCCACCATTGACCAGTTACGAGGCTATGAGGGGGCTGGAAGTGCGGCCTACTTCGGTGTGTTTAATGAGTTATTGCAAGGAACACCCTTTGAGTTCACCCATCGCAACCGCCGTCCTCCCAAAGACCCAGTCAACTCCCTATTGAGTTTAGGCTATGCTCTATTGCGCCATGACGTTCAGAGTGCCTTGAACATTGTCGGCTTTGACCCCTATTTGGGCTATCTGCACACCGAACGCTATGGTCGTCCCTCGTTGGCGTTGGATGTGATGGAGGAGTTTCGTCCCCTGGTGGTGGATGCAATGGTGTTGAGTCTGCTGAAGAAGCCCAATGGCTTGAGTTTGGCGGATTTTGAGCAAGAACCGCTCAATGGGGCGGTGTCGTTGACGAGGGACGGGTTGAAGCAGTTTTTGCGGGCTTATGAGGAGAAAAAGCAGAGTACGTTTAAGCATCCGGTGATGGGGCGCAAATGTACTTATCAGGAGGCGTTTGAGATTCAGGGACGACTGTTGGCCAAGTTCTTGATGGGAGAGATTGAGTCTTATCCACCGTTGGTGTTGCGTTAGGGGGAAACTGGGGCCATGCACGTGGTGGTTTGCTACGATATTTCTGAGAATAAGCGCCGGACGAAGATTCACAAAATTCTCAAGTCCTATGGGGAGTGGATGCAGTTCAGTGTGTTTGAGTGTGATTTGACGGAGATGCAGTATGCCCGGTTACGGGGACGACTGGAGAGGTTGATTCAGCCGGAGACGGACAATATCCTCTTTTATTTTCTCCGGGGGAAGCATCAGGGGACGGTGGAACGGATTGGCTGTCCGCCACCGATGGATACGACGGTCTTTTTTTGTTAAGGAATGTTGTGATTTGCGCGAGAGGGGAGTTGTATGAACGAGGCACTGCTGAAAATGGGCTGGATGGCTGATGGGGTCGCGGTTTCGGGCATTTTACGGCTAGGGGGGTCTCGCGCAAACTCTGTAATGCTGATGGAGTCTGGGTTTCGGGGTTTTCGGTTTGGGGCGGGGGTTGTGCGTTTTGGGCGATCGGTGTTATTCTTAGGGGGTCTCGCGCAAATGCACCTTGAAAACTGCATAGTGTCAGGTTTCTGGAAGGGGGGCCTCGAAATTCCCTAAAATCCCTTTGAGGGATTGAAACGTCTTAAAGCCTGCGGAGTTGAGCGCCTCCGCCACCCTCGAAATTCCCTAAAATCCCTTTGAGGGATTGAAACTAGCACCGCCTTAACAAAGTTGTCTAGGTCGGGGCTCGAAATTCCCTAAAATCCCTTTGAGGGATTGAAACCCTATGCCGGAAGCATCAGCCAAACGACAAGCCCTCGAAATTCCCTAAAATCCCTTTGAGGGATTGAAACGGGCGATCGCCGTCATGTCTCCGGCGATATCGAAGGCGTCTCGAAATTCCCTAAAATCCCTTTGAGGGATTGAAACACTCGCCAGGAAGTACGGGGTGTAACTGAAGCTTTCCTCGAAATTCCCTAAAATCCCTTTGAGGGATTGAAACTTAAAAGGGCATATCCGTGGGCTTAGCGTGTGTAGGCTCTCGAAATTCCCTAAAATCCCTTTGAGGGATTGAAACTTCTTCTTCCGGCATTTCTGGCGGGCTTGGTGTGGCGGGACTCGAAATTCCCTAAAATCCCTTTGAGGGATTGAAACTACTCGGTTGGCTCTGTGTTCCTTGCCTTCCGATACTCGAAATTCCCTAAAATCCCTTTGAGGGATTGAAACTGCCAGGGGTTTTCATCTCGACATATACCCCCCTGGGGCGCTCGAAATTCCCTAAAATCCCTTTGAGGGATTGAAACAAATAGTAGGTCATAATGCGTTTTCCGCTAGATGCTCGAAATTCCCTAAAATCCCTTTGAGGGATTGAAACCCCGGATTCCCGAGGAGCAAGGGGGGAGTGCCGCCTCGAAATTCCCTAAAATCCCTTTGAGGGATTGAAACCGCCGCCACTGCGGCGGGTATTAGCCGAACTCCACTCGAAATTCCCTAAAATCCCTTTGAGGGATTGAAACCTCTAAGCAAAATTGAGAAGAATAAATGTAACCGCTCGAAATTCCCTAAAATCCCTTTGAGGGATTGAAACGAAGCAACTGGTAGCGCCGCATCAATAAAGTCCGCCACTCGAAATTCCCTAAAATCCCTTTGAGGGATTGAAACCTCGACTAGCGGCTTTGGAGGTTCACCGACGGTTAGCTCGAAATTCCCTAAAATCCCTTTGAGGGATTGAAACTCATCGTTTCCCGCGTGGGCCCAGCTAAACCTCCAACTCGAAATTCCCTAAAATCCCTTTGAGGGATTGAAACTGCCCTTCTGGCGAGCATAAGACAGGCAGTGCTTAGCTCGAAATTCCCTAAAATCCCTTTGAGGGATTGAAACCGCGGACGGATAGCCAATAGTCCCGCTGGCAGCTTCGCTCGAAATTCCCTAAAATCCCTTTGAGGGATTGAAACTACTCTCCTGACGCGCTGACCAAGGGACATAATCGACCTCGAAATTCCCTAAAATCCCTTTGAGGGATTGAAACCATATTCCAGACTCGCTCATCATCTTCAAAGCTTTCAACTCGAAATTCCCTAAAATCCCTTTGAGGGATTGAAACAGCTTTTGTGGGGGATATTGTGGCGGGACAAATATACCCTCGAAATTCCCTAAAATCCCTTTGAGGGATTGAAACAGCATCAAAGGCGAGGTAAATGGGACGGCCTGGTTGGCCTCGAAATTCCCTAAAATCCCTTTGAGGGATTGAAACCAGCAATTCGGCAATCCAGAATATTCCGAGTTAGTTAAATTCCTCGAAATTCCCTAAAATCCCTTTGAGGGATTGAAACGTGTAGAGATATTTCTGGTCCTTGTCATCTGTGTACTCGAAATTCCCTAAAATCCCTTTGAGGGATTGAAACCAATTGGGGAAACAATACGGCGTGACTTCAGCGGCCACTCGAAATTCCCTAAAATCCCTTTGAGGGATTGAAACGAGCAACGTGCAACGCCCTGTGCGCACTTCCTTAACTCGAAATTCCCTAAAATCCCTTTGAGGGATTGAAACCTTATTTGATTGGACGCTCTTTGACCGAAACCCCGACTCGAAATTCCCTAAAATCCCTTTGAGGGATTGAAACAATTCCCCTCATCTCTCACAGCCCCCCCCTAGGGGCTCTCGAAATTCCCTAAAATCCCTTTGAGGGATTGAAACTTTCAGGCAGTCGGCGATTTTGCTGTACGAAAACCCACCTCGAAATTCCCTAAAATCCCTTTGAGGGATTGAAACTCTGGGGGGATGGCCTATCCCCCCGCAAGTCCGCCACTCGAAATTCCCTAAAATCCCTTTGAGGGATTGAAACAAACGCTAAAAATCTGATTACCTATTTCAATTCCCCACTCGAAATTCCCTAAAATCCCTTTGAGGGATTGAAACTCTTTGGCGTAGATTTAGGGACCCGGACCAGGTGGCTCGAAATTCCCTAAAATCCCTTTGAGGGATTGAAACTGGGAAGACGAGCTAGGCGACATCCTGGGCGGGCTTACTCGAAATTCCCTAAAATCCCTTTGAGGGATTGAAACGCTGAATCTCATGCCGATACACGGGTCGGTCTCCTCGAAATTCCCTAAAATCCCTTTGAGGGATTGAAACTGAGTGATTCAAGTTGACCCGTATTTACGTTGATTCTCGAAATTCCCTAAAATCCCTTTGAGGGATTGAAACATCAACCGTAGTGAACCGCCCCACAGCCTCTAGACTCGAAATTCCCTAAAATCCCTTTGAGGGATTGAAACTTCGTACTCAAAAACGAGAGCGGACTTTTGGTCGACTCGAAATTCCCTAAAATCCCTTTGAGGGATTGAAACGCGTAGATTCGAGCAAGCGCACCTATGCTCTGCGAGACGATACTCGAAATTCCCTAAAATCCCTTTGAGGGATTGAAACTTTGGATTATGCGAAGGTAAATGTGGGGTTAAGCACGGATTCTCGAAATTCCCTAAAATCCCTTTGAGGGATTGAAACCTTGGAGACGAACACGATGGGCTGACGAGCGTTACCCTCGAAATTCCCTAAAATCCCTTTGAGGGATTGAAACTTTTTCTATCCCCTCGTTATGAGATAGCTGCTCCGATACTCGAAATTCCCTAAAATCCCTTTGAGGGATTGAAACAAGCCGCTCGTCTGTGAACCTGAAACGATTACACTCGAAATTCCCTAAAATCCCTTTGAGGGATTGAAACCGGTGTTCCTTGCCTCCCGATGTAACTAATCTAGCGTCAACGACTCGAAATTCCCTAAAATCCCTTTGAGGGATTGAAACGGGATGTTTGCGCGCCCTCTCCCCTCTCCCCTCCTCGAAATTCCCTAAAATCCCTTTGAGGGATTGAAACTCCCGTCCTCCTGGCGTCGGAGGGGAGAGGGGAGACTCGAAATTCCCTAAAATCCCTTTGAGGGATTGAAACCGTGATTCTTTTAGTCCTTGGGAACCAGGCAGTTCCTCGAAATTCCCTAAAATCCCTTTGAGGGATTGAAACCTTTGACGTATCAGCCCAAGCGTCGGATTCCACCGACTCGAAATTCCCTAAAATCCCTTTGAGGGATTGAAACGAGGAAGGATTTAAGGTGTTCTTGTCCCATTATCTCGAAATTCCCTAAAATCCCTTTGAGGGATTGAAACCAGACCCATGTCCTCCCCCTCGGGAGTGTAAATATGCTCGAAATTCCCTAAAATCCCTTTGAGGGATTGAAACCTATCTCCGGGTTTCCTGTGGCGTATCGGAAGAACTCGAAATTCCCTAAAATCCCTTTGAGGGATTGAAACGGTTAGCCAAGTTTGTGCCCAGGTGACGAAGGGGGCCCTCGAAATTCCCTGAAATCCCTTTGAGGGATTGAAACAATCTTCAGACCATCGATGGGCAGACTATTCGCTCGAAATTCCCTAAAATCCCTTTGAGGGATTGAAACCTTAAGAACGAATGGAATGGGAAGGTGATGTTGCTCGAAATTCCCTAAAATCCCTTTGAGGGATTGAAACGAAATTGAAAGCTGCTGTCAAAGCATGGAATGAGGCTCGAAATTCCCTAAAATCCCTTTGAGGGATTGAAACTACTGATGGCCTGCTGAGACTTCCCGCTCATCCGAGCGTACCCGGAGCTCGAAATTCCCTAAAATCCCTTTGAGGGATTGAAACGTATCGGCTAACGAGACACCAAACACGGTAACCGAGGAACTCGAAATTCCCTAAAATCCCTTTGAGGGATTGAAACAATTATTCGCTATATACAAGTAAGAATAGGTTAATACTCGAAATTCCCTAAAATCCCTTTCAGGGATTGAAACATCCAGTCTCCCAGCATTTTCTTTCTGAAATTTCTTCACTCGAAATTCCCTAAAATCCCTTTGAGGGATTGAAACTAGCCCTGGAGCCGGAAATTGAAGCCGCGAAAAGGCTTCTCGAAATTCCCTAAAATCCCTTTGAGGGATTGAAACCCGCCAGCAAATTGGGTCGTGTCAACAGTAATAGACTCGAAATTCCCTAAAATCCCTTTGAGGGATTGAAACTATGCTTCCCGGTGGACCAGTTTTTACTCAGGCTCGAAATTCCCTAAAATCCCTTTGAGGGATTGAAACATCCTGAATCTCCTCCAGGATGACGATAATGCGCTCGAAATTCCCTAAAATCCCTTTGAGGGATTGAAACTCGATGGTTCCGAGGATTGTGGTACTGCCATCTTCACTCGAAATTCCCTAAAATCCCTTTGAGGGATTGAAACCGATAACAGCATATCGGGGGTTGACTTGACAGACTCGAAATTCCCTAAAATCCCTTTGAGGGATTGAAACCTTCAGTGAAGGGGTGAATTGATTGGTCACGACGAATCAACTCGAAATTCCCTAAAATCCCTTTGAGGGATTGAAACCCGGTGAAAACTCACGCTCTCATTCGCGCACTTAACTCGAAATTCCCTAAAATCCCTTTGAGGGATTGAAACCGAGGAATGGAATCCTGATGAGGCGATCGCACAGCTCGAAATTCCCTAAAATCCCTTTGAGGGATTGAAACATCTGAGTCATCGATGAGTTGCAAGTCTCCCCCCTCATCTCGAAATTCCCTAAAATCCCTTTGAGGGATTGAAACATCCGATCGGTGAATCCCTTTGGCGACTCAATTACCTCGAAATTCCCTAAAATCCCTTTGAGGGATTGAAACTGCAAATCCGAGGCAGGAGCCGTGGCGCGACTCCCTCGAAATTCCCTAAAATCCCTTTGAGGGATTGAAACCGTAAATTGTGGTATATTAAGCCAGCCATTGCGATTCTCTGACCTCGAAATTCCCTAAAATCCCTTTGAGGGATTGAAACCGGGTGAAAATTTTCGGCGCTCTTCTAACACTAAACTCGAAATTCCCTAAAATCCCTTTGAGGGATTGAAACACGGATACTTGACCATCGGGCATTGCCGTGATTTTCTCGAAATTCCCTAAAATCCCTTTGAGGGATTGAAACTGATGGACAATGAGATGGACGGTCTTCCGGCTAGCTCGAAATTCCCTAAAATCCCTTTGAGGGATTGAAACGAACATCACGCTCTGATTTTCGAGGAACTCCTCGACTCGAAATTCCCTAAAATCCCTTTGAGGGATTGAAACCTGGGGATGGTAGATCCCGCTACAGTTAACCCCCTCGCAATTCCACAGTCGAATACCAGAGACTCGATTTTTTGAAAAAATCGGGTCTCTCACCCCGATCGCCTCCGCGTTTCCCCCGAGCAACCCATCCCTCACCAAAAACCCCCGACAGGTCAGTTAAAATGAGGAGACCCTAAACATCCCTCTCAGCGCCGTGACCCAGCATCGCGCCCAACCCAACTCACAAACCCTGCACCATCACCTCGCCGCCATCGGTAAAAACTACTATGGCCTCCTCGGCCTGCACCCCTCCGCCTCCGTCATCGAAATTCGCCAAGCCTACCGCAAACTCAGCAAACACTATCACCCCGACACCACCCCCCTCCCCCCCCACATCGCCAAAGGGAAATTCCAGCAACTCAACGAAGCCTACGCCACCCTCAGCAACCCCGAACGCCGGGCCGCCTATGACCTAAGCATTCACTACTCCCGCATCTCCGTGATGCAGCCAACTCCCCCCCTCAACCGTCCCCCAAACGCCTCGGGCCATTCCCCCAACCACGCCTACCTCGATCCCATCGATCGCCCCCTCTCCCCCGGCGAACTCTTCGCCCTCCTCCTCATGGGGGCCTCCCTCCTCGGCTGTCTCCTCCTAGCCATCGGAATCGCCATCTGGCGCGGCGATCCCCTCTAACGCCTAGCCTCCCCCCGTCTTCTCCCTTACAATAGAGAGAGAGAATTTTAAGTTTTGTTGCGCGATATGATCCCCTCCGCTGACACACCCCTCTATAACCACCCTCTCCCCGATATCGAAGCGTGGCTACGATCGCTCGGCTGCGAACAAGATCCCCAAGAACTCCACCACTGGCGCGTCGAACGCCCCCAATGGGATGCCGATATCTGGCTGGATGTCGATCGCCTCGTGGTACGTTACCTCGACAAAAACGCCAGCCCCAGCAGCGACGAGGGCCGCTCCCGCTCCTTCCAATACTCCCTTAGCCGAGAAGACATCGAAGACGCCGTCTTTGGCGAAGGCGTCGAACAAGCCATCTTCGGCAATTCTTAAAACTCCTGTAACAATTGCGGGAGATAATCATAGCCATCGACCCCAATCACCGCAATAATCTGCGATCGCCCCCGACTCAACAGGCCCTCAAACTCCGCCTCCCCCAACTGGCCCCGCAAAATCGACAACACCCCCGCCGCCTGTCGCCACTCGCTGGCCTCAATCTGCTGTAACGAATAGGCCGCGATCGCCCCCATCGTCACCGCCCGCAGCCAATCCTGAAGCTGATAATAGCCCTCCGCCAGCGCCGCCAAACTCAACCCCTGCAAATACAAATCCCCCGACGACTGAGCCGCCTCAACTCCCTTGAGCAAATACCCCACCGCCCCCGACGGCTGTTCCAGTAACACATACGCCAGCCCCAAACTGTAATAACACAGCGCCAAACTCTGGCGATCGCCCAACTGCTGCGACAACTCCAACCCCTGCTCCAGATAGCCTAGCGCCCGTTGCGACAGCTCCTCATCCAAACGTTCCACCTGTTGCGCCGCCAACACCTGCGAATAGCCCAAATTCACCAACGCATTGGCCACCCCCAAGCGATCGCCCACCTGGCGCGACAAAATCAAGGCCCGCTGACTGCGATCAATGGCCTCACTGTACTGCTTGCGCGACAAACACAACCGACTCAAATGATTATAATTCGCTAACTCACAAGGGCGATCGCCCGCCTGCTGCGCGATCGCCAACGCCTCCTCATGAAACCCCTGCGCCCGCTCATAATCCCCCAACGCCCGCTGAGAATAGCCCAACAGCGTCAAAATCCGCGCCTTCTCCTGAGTTCCCTCCACCCGCTTCAAGGGAACCTCCAAATAGGCCAACGTCTGCTGCAAATACTCCCCAGACAACGACGCAAACACCCCCCCATACAGCGGGAACGTCTCCCGTTGCGCAAAACTGCGTAAAATCTGCAACGTCATCTGAAAACAACACTCCGTCAACCGCTCACGAGCCGCAAACCCTTGCGATAACTGACCCCAAATCGACGCAAACACCAAAAACGTACTTACCGACAATTGTTTGCCCATCTTGGCACTATAGGGCTGGCGATCGAACCAAGCCACCAACCCCCGCTGCAAGCCCTGCAACAGCACCGCCAACTCCAACCAAGGGCGATCGCCCAAATCCAGATGACGCTGAGCCAACGCCTCCACAGACCCCCCTTGCTGCAAGGTTGCAAACAACTCCCGAGGGAAATACGCCTGACTCTTGCGCGCCCACAACGACCAGGGGCCAGGCTGCTGCTGAGCCTCCCCAAAACCAATCGAGCGATTTCCTCCCTCATAGATCCAACTGACTAAATCCCCCTCCAACTCCGCCAATCGACCTAACCCATCACTCACCCCAGCTCCCAACTCCTGAAGATGGGACTCCGGCTGCGTCTTGAGGGCCTGAGCCAACTGTTGTAGGCGATCGCCACTCCAAGGTCGTTCCTGATTCGGGTCCAGCACCCCCACCAACAGCGCTAACCGCTCCCCCGACTCCGCCGCCGACAGCCGTTTCACCGTCGTCGTCACCGCCGCCGTGGTTTGATGTTCCTGTTCCCAGCGTTGATACTGGCCCTCAATCGTCTGTAACGCCCGCAACTTGCGCGTCACCTTCGACGACGAACCCGCCGAGGCTTCCAAACTCTCGCGACGTTCTAATAAACAGCGTTCAAAAATCTCCGACGTTCCCGGACGAATCTCCCGTAACAGCCGTTGATAGACCTGTTCAACCGATCGCACCCGTCCCGCCAGAGTACTATCGAGGAGTTTATCAATAACCTGTAAATAGCGATCGCGATCGGACATCACTCAACCCCACGTTATGGCAACAACAACTATGGCAACAACAACTCCACATCTCCCGATTGAGGAAGCCGAGGAACCTGGCGTTGACGGCGTTGTTCCTCTCCTTCCAGAGACGTCTCATCCACCGTCTCCTCCTCACCCTGCTCAGCCAACTCTCGATTCGCTTGTTCCTCCAGCAGAGCCAGATAATTGGGATTAAACACACTCGTCAACACATGAACCAGGCGATCGCGCTGCTGACGAGATAAGGCCGCGATCGCCGCCTGATCCCCTTCCAACGGGTTCTCCGTCAACACACTCGCCCCCGGATAGGTTTCCCGAACCATCCGCTCATAGGCCCCCAAATAATCAGCCAGAGTTAACTTCCAATCCAAACGAAACGGTCTTGGCCGGGACTTAATAAAAATGTGATAGCGAATCAGACGAGAGATCAGCGTATTGTCCTCATCCCTCTCCCCCGTTTCCGCATTCACATACTGATTTTCCAGAGGAATCTCCGGCATCATCTCATAAACATCTCGCCAGACATCGCGACTATTGCGCGATCGTTGGGCGATCGTCTGGGGTGACACCCAAGACCCCTCCCCAGCCGCCTCCTGCAACTGCGCCGCATTCGCTCCAATGACCGTCAACGCCATTAGACTCAAGGCAATCACCAAAAAATGCGTAACTCGCTTCTGCAATCGGGAGGACATCATGGCTCAAACCCGTTCCAACAATAGGACTCTCAATCCATCTAACATTGATCTAGCACTCAGATCTAACACTGGCTTTTAATCGCCAATAATCTCAGGTTGCGTCAACTCATCCGACATCTCAACGATCGCCCGCACCACCGGCTTCATTCCCGGCTCATCCAAATTATCAAAATCTTCATAGCGCCGACGTTTCGCACGATTGGCTACCTGAACCGTGATCCGATAGCGATTCGAGGCCGCATCGACGAGTTCCTCGGCGCGACGCATTAAGTTAGTGGTTTCGAGGGGAGTACGTTTCTGCATAAGATCAGGTTAACCAGCTCAGACAAAAGAACATCACCCCAGTCTAACAAACTCTTTGCCACAACGGTTCTACCGCAACGAATCAGCAGCTTGGAATTTAAGCGTTGACAGAAAGCGTAACTATGTTATAATGATAAATCGTTTGCCGATGTAGCTCAGTGGTAGAGCACTCGATTCGTAATCGAGCGGTCACGAGTTCAAATCTCGTCATCGGCTTTTTTTAGTTTTCGGGGTCTTCTGTGCCATCGATGACCCAGAGATTGCCCGACTCTTGCCAGGTCCAAATCAGCCGTGTTCGATCTCGCGAGAGTCTGCCATCGTTCATCTCATAGATGACATCCACCTCAACCACGGCTTCATTGCGATCCTCACGGATAACTCGCACATCATTCACCCGCACCCGATCGACACGACTCCACCAGTCTCGATAACTCTCAAAGCCCTCAGGATGTAAAGTGCGATTCTGTTGCACCCGCCGAGATAAGCGATTCCAGCCCAAACTGAGATCATAGACATCATCTCCCCCTAAAGCCGCGTAATAATCACGAGTACTCGCATTGACAGACGGACGCGGTTCTGGAGTCGGGGTTGGCGTGGGAGTCGGGGTGGGTTCCGGTGTCGGAGTGGGAGTCGGAGTGGGTTCCGGTGTCGGGGTTGGCGTGGGTGTCGGCGTGGGTGTCGGTGTCGGCGTGGGTGTCGGTGTCGGCGTGGGTGTCGGGGTGGGTTCCGGTGTCGGAGTGGGCGAGACCACTACTGGGCCATCATCATCTTGAGGGGTGCGATCGCGATCCTGCAAGGCAACCGTTGCCAGCACTCCACCGCCAATGACACCCAACAACAACGCCCCGAGAAGGACCCCTTTTTTACTCTTTGAGGCCGGCCCCGGCGAGGGACTTGTTCTCGGCGACGAGACTCCAGGAGACACCGCTTGAGTCGCCCCCTGCGTCGGTGGAGGTGTGCCTGCATTCCAACCTGGGGCAACGGCCACCGTCGGCTCACTCGTCTGCGGGCCAGGGGCCGCTGGAGGGACTGGCGCAATTGGCGTAGATCCGTTGCTATCTAGGGCCGCCAACATCTCGTCAGCCGTCGCAAAGCGATCGCGAGGATAGGCCGCGATCGCCCGCTCCAACACCGCCGCCAACGAGCGATCCTGTAGCGTCACCAGAGATTGCCAAGACATCTCTCCAGTGCGAGGATCACTGGGCAAATCCTGGGGAAGCTTACCCGTCAACAGAAAAATCGCCGTTAACCCTAAACTATACAAATCACTGGAAAACAAGGGCCGGCCCGCCGCCTGTTCACTGGACATAAACCCAGGAGTTCCAATCACAATACTGCTCGTCGGGGACCCCGAACCACTCATCACCGTGGTCATCGTCTCCCGTACCGCCCCAAAATCAATCAAGACCGGCGTTCCGTCGCGATCGCGCAAAATAATGTTATCGGGCTTAATATCCCGATGCACAATCCCCTGACGATGCACAAAAGCCAACACCGGCAACACCTGCCGCAACAGATCGCGAATCTCCGACTCAGAGAAAGTTCCGCGACGATTCAGCCGTTCGCTGAGGGTTAAGCCTTCAATCCACTCCTGAACCAAATAAAACTGCTCATCCTCAGCAAAGTAGGCATAAAGCCGGGGAATTTGCGGATGATTATCCCCGAGGGATTCCAAAATCGCCGCCTCGCGGGCAAAGCGTTGTTCAATCAGCCGCCGCGTCGCCTCATCACTCGTCGTCGGTTTAAGCTGCTTGAGAACACAACGCCGGTGGGAAGGCATTTGCGTATCCTCAACCAGAAACGTCTCCCCAAAGCCCCCTCGCCCTAAAGATTGTAAAATTCGATAGCGTTGGTTTACGAGTGTCATGAGGCCAGTTGACAGGTGACAGTTGACAGTTGAGAGTTAGGAAAGGGAATAGGGAACAGGCAACAGGGAACAGGCAACAGGGAACAGGCAACAGGCAACAGGGAACAGGCAACAGGAACTCTCACCCGGCCCGCGCGATCGCCTAGGATAGACAAAACTGAATAAACAAAACCGACATCAAACGTATGAAAACCATACCATAGTAAGATTTGCCCCTTTTAACCTTTGAAGTGTGGTGAGTTCATCAGTCACCGCTGACCCTTAACTAACAGCTCATCGTTCATTCTTCCTATTGTGGAACCTCCCCATTCTGCCTCAAAACGTCTACTCATCGCCGCTAGTGGTACTGGCGGTCATATCTTTCCGGCCTTGGCCACCGCTGAATGCCTAAGCGATCTGGAGTTAGAGTGGTTAGGGGTGAGCGATCGCCTCGAACAGCAATTAGTCGGCGATCGCTATCCCTTGCATCTGGTTAACGTCGAGGGATTTCAGTCTCGCCCTGGCTTAGCCACGCTACGGGTGATCTATCGTTTGATTAAAGCAACCCTCGACTGTCGTCGGCTTCTCAAACGAGGACGGTTTGATGGCGTTTTTACCACAGGAGGCTATATTGCCGCCCCGGCTATTTTAGCGGCGCGATCGCTGCAACTCCCCGTCATTCTCCATGAATCCAACGCCATTCCCGGCAAAGTTACGAAATGGTTTGCCCGCTGGTGTGACGTGGTAGCCGTCGGCTTCCCTGAAGCGGAACGACGACTGGGTAAGCATCCCACGATTTGCGTCGGAACCCCGGTTCGATCTTCGTTTCGCGAATCGCACCACCTCGACTTACCCATTCCCCCTGATGTCCCTCTGATCGTTGTTATGGGTGGGAGTCAAGGTGCCGTCGCCGTCAATCACTTGGTGCGTCAATGCGCCCCAGCTTGGTTCGAGTTAGGGGCTTGGGTGGTTCACCTGACTGGGGAGAATGACCCAGATGCGGGCAGTTTACAACATCCTCAGTATCTTGCCTTGCCCTTTTATGATCAAGTAGCGGCTTTGTTACAACGGGCGAATTTAGCGATTTCTCGTGCGGGTTCAGGTTCCTTAACCGAGTTGGCGATCGCCCAGACTCCCGCCATTCTCATCCCCTTTCCCTACGCCGCCGAAGACCATCAATTCTACAACGCCGTCGGCTTTATGGAAGCTGGCGCCGCCCGACTCTTTCGCCAAGAACATCTCTCGCCAAAACTTCTACAAACCGAAGTTGAAACCCTCCTAAAAGACCCTGAACAACTCCAACACATGACAACTGCAATGGCACATTTAGCGATTCCTAAGAGTGCCGAGCGGTTAGCTGAATTGATTCGAGAAAAACTGAATTAGGGAATAGGGAATAGGGAACAGGGAACAGGGAATAGGGAACAGGGAACAGGGAACAGGGAACAGGGAACAGGAAAGAACCCACCCCGCCCTGCGGGCACCCCTCCCAGGAGGGGAAGGGAACAGCCCTCTTGCCTCTTGCCTCTTGCCATCCCCTCCTGGGAGGGGCAGGGGTGGGTTATGCCTCTTGCCTCTTGCCTCTTGCCTCTTGCCTCTTGCCTCTTGCCTCTTGCCTCTTGCCTTAACGTTATTCGTTGTTCACGACGTTACATTTTGTCCCCGTCTAACTCTACTACCGTGCCCCAAATTGCTTCAAAAAAGGTTTTTTTTCCATCAGCACTTCGCAACAAACCTCTTGCGTTCGGGATGTTGCTCATTTTTAGCTTCTCGTTGTTTCTGAGATTTTGGCAACTCAACCGCTTTAATACTCTAATTTTTGACGAAATTTATTTCGCCGATCATGGGTTTAGTTATCTCAAACAACTCGATTTATTTGACGTTCATCCCCCCTTGGGAAAATACTTTTTAGCCTTGGGAATTTGGTTGCACGCTCATCTTTTTGGCGGGGCGACAACCTTCGCTGAAGCCACTGCTGTCAGCCAACTTGATGCGATCGCCTACCGCTGGCTGAACGCCTTAACTGGGTCCCTAATTCCCCTGTTGGTGGGGGCGATCGCCTACCAATTCACCCGTCGCGATCGCCTCACCCTTCTCGCCAGTGGCTTCGTCGCCCTCGATGGCTTACTTTTAGTTGAATCTCGCCTCAGTTTAATCAACGTCTATCTCATCTTTTTCGGCTTACTGGGACTTTGGTGTTTTGGTAAGGCGATCGCCGATAATATATCCCTTAAATGGCTCATGTTGGCGGGAGGGTTTTGGGGCGCTTGTGCATCTACAAAATGGAATGGACTCGGCTTTTTACTCGGTGTCTATCTCCTGTATGGACTTGCTTGGGGACTCGATGAACTCCAACATTGGCGAAGCTCGAATCCTAACCCATCCACTCAACCAACTTCACCTCAAAACCCTTTAAAAGTTATTTCAAAAATTCCCATACTTCAGTTCGGACTTAGCTTTGGCATTATTCCCTTTATTATCTACCGCCTACAATGGATTCCCCATTTACAACTTCAAACTAACTTTACCTTTTTGGGAATGCAGCGTCAAATTTTAGGCTATCACGAAAGTATCGGCAGTAGCGTTGATGATCATCCCTATTGTTCCCCCTGGTATAGTTGGATTTGGATGCGTCGCCCCGTTGCCTATTACTTTGACAAAATCGAAATCCAGGGAGACACAACTATTTTTGATATCCATGCTTTTGGTAATCCAGTTCTCTGGTGGTTCTCGACTCTAGCCATATTTGGACTTATTTTTAAATGGTTTTCCAGCTTAGGAAATTGGTGGACAAACAAGCAGACTTGTGCTAATAGTTTCTACTTACAAAGTATCATTATAACTCAGTATTTTGCTAACTTTCTGCCTTGGGCAAGTGTCTCGCGCTGCACCTACATCTATCACTATATGCCCGCCTCAATGTTGGCGTTTATGACCTTAGCAGGATGGGTTGAGTCTGGTTTGGGGAAACGACATTGGCTTTGGCGGAGTCTAAGTTTGGGGGCGATCGCCGTCATCATTGCCGGGTTTATCTTTTGGCTGCCCATTTATCTGGGACTTCCTCTCTCACCCGAGCAATTTAACCGCCGTATGTGGTTTCAATCTTGGTATTAGTTAATAGTTAATAGTTAATAGTTAATAGTTAATGGTTAATGGTTAATGGTTAATGGGGAATGGTTAATGGTTAATGGTTAATGGGGAATGGTTAATGGTTCATGGGGAATGGGGAATAGATAATAAGGTGTACCTCATTAGACTGGAAAACGCTATATGATGTCTAACAATTAGCAACTCATCAGTCATAGGGAACAACAAACTGACAATGATTCGGCATTGGCAAAGTTGGCTTATCCTGGGAGCGGTGATTTTGGTGGCGATCGCGCCAATGCTTGAACGCAGCTATCCCATCACCCATTCAACTCACTTCAACCTCAGTTGGGCCATTCAATACCAACATCAGTTTTTCAGTGGACAACTCTATCCTCGCTGGCTAGAATTCTCCAACTTCGGCTTTGGTAATGCCACCTTTGCCTTCTATCCCCCCCTCTGTATGCTGGCCACCCTGCCCTTTCGCGCCCTCGGCTGGGGACTCGAAGGCTCTCTCATTGGCAGTATGGCCCTAGCCATGGCCATCTTAGCCGCCGGATTATATGGCTTAGGCGATCGCCTCTTTCCTCGCTGGATTGCCATCGTCGTGGCCGCCTTGGGCATCCTTTCCCCCTATTTCCTCATCGATATCTATCAACGGGGGTCTCTCGCAGAAGTCTGGGCCATCGCCCTCATTCCCTGGATTAACCTGGCCACCCTAGACATCGTCAACAACCCGCATCAGCCCAGCTCACGTCAGCCAGACGAAGACCCCGAAACCTCCTGGAGAGCCTTCCTCATCAACTGGAGAACCCGGCTTGGGGGCAAACTTCTCCCCTTAACCGGGGCCTATACCCTCCTCATCCTCTCCCATCTGCCCACCCTGCTGATTTTTACCCTGATTTGGCTGCCATTTCCCGCCTGGATAGCCGCCCCAGGCCAACGCAAAGCCGCCCTATATCGCTGTTACCTTGCCGTTGTCCTGGCCCTTGGACTGAGCGCATTTTTCCTCATGCCCATTCTCCTCGATAGTGGTTCAGTTCAACTGTCGGCCCTCTACGGTTCCCCCGACTACCTGCCGCAAAATCGCCTCATGCTATCGGGACTTTGGCAATTGCAGCCACAACTGACGGAACATTGGTTCGATCGCGGATTACTCGATCTCTGGTGGCTGTCGGTGTTCGTGAGTCTGGGGAGTGGCCTAGTGATCCTCTTGATAGCTGGGGGTTGGCTTCCCCTCGCCCCCCAGTTGGGCCTCAGTAGCTATTGGTTCGTGGCCAGTAGCCTCGCCTTACTGATGACCACCGATCTCCTAGGATGGCTCTATGAACCCACCTACGTCTTACAAGGGATTCAGTTTTCCTGGCGTTGGCTGGCCATTCCCAGTGTTTATGTACCATTACTGCTCGGACATGGGTTGGCGACCCGCGATCGCAGCCATCCGGATTCCCCCGCCCATAGAGGCGCTTTAGCGGTCCTCTCAGGGCTGTTAGGGGTCGCGATCGCCAGCCAAATCGTCCAAGGCATCATCATCGCCGAACGAGCCAGCTACGACCCCTCAAGCGTCCATCACTTTGCCCGACTGGCCAGCCAAAAAACCAGCAGCGACACCTACACTCTGCCCCCAGGAGAGCGTTTTCTCAACTGGCATTGGCGACGCGGAGAACAACTGGCCTTGGTCGATGTCTACGAATATCGAGCCAAATGGGTAAACTTAGAAATGCCACCGCCCCAGGAGTATCCCTTACTAGCCTGGCAAGATGGAGGAGAGGGAGAGTTGTCACGCGATCGCTGGCAACCCGGTCAACGAGCCTTTTCGGCCGCCAATCCGACCCTCATCTCCCAAGCCGTTGAACTACGGACTTTCGACTATCCTGCCTGGTTTGTGCGTCTCGATGACCGCCCTTGGCAACGAGTTGAGCATACCCCAGATGGGCGGATTCAAGTCTGGATTCCTCCGGGAGTTCATCAAGTCATCATTGCCTATCAGGGAACGTTTGCAGAGCATCTTGGAGTCATCATCAGCAGCGTGACGGGCCTGTTCATCGGTTTAGGAGTCGCCCTTAGCATCGGCCAACCCCCTCAGCCAGCCCCGAAAATCCCCCAATCGTGATCTGAGTTGGAGTCCGAGTTGGAGTCCGAGTTGGAGTCCGAGTTGGAGTCCGAGTTAGAGACAGATTCGCGCCCGATCACGCTTAGCCATCAACTGTTTTGTTCAACTGTTTTGTTCAACCCCTTGCCTTATCCCCCCAACCATCATGTGGTCAGCCTTGAAACGACGTTTGGCTCAACGCGGCTTCGATTCATCTTCATCCGAAGGGTACAAAATGATTGCAGCGACGGGTGTTGCGGGAATAGTGTTGCTATTGCGGGGTTTGGGACTCTTGCAAGGGGCCGAATGGGCCGCATCGGATCTCTTTTTGCGGCTACGACCCTCCTCTGCACTTAATGAGCGTCTGTTGGTGGTGGGAATTGATGAAGATGATTTACGAGAAGTGGGAACCTGGCCGATTCCCGACCAGGTTTTAGCCGATTTGATTGAACGTTTAAATGAGTCAAACCCTCGCGCCATTGGCTTAGATATCTATCGAGATTTACCTGTTGATCCGGGTCATGAGCAAATCGTTGAGTTGTTTGAACAGCAAAAGAACTTGATCGGGATTGAGAAACTCGAATATGAAGACGGGTCTAAAGTCGATGCCCCTCAAGTTTTGAAAGATCGCAATGCTGTCGGGTTTAACAATACATTGGTCGATGCTGATGGGGTCGTCCGTCGTAGTTACCTATTTCTGCGCGACGAGGAGAGGAGACTGCATCGTAGCTTTGCGCTCAAGTTGGCGTTGCTGTATTTAGAACCCGAGGAGATTACCCCCCGAGAGGCGGCGACGGGGGAGATGCAACTGGGTACAGTGGTATTTCCTCGGTTTGAGGCCGATGATGGTCCCTATGTTCAGGCCGACGATCGCGGTTATCAGTTTCTCCTCAACTATCGTGGTCCTGCGAGCCAGATTGAGACGGTTAGTTTACAGGATGTGTTGAATGGGAGCGTTCCCGACGAGTTGATTCGCGATCGCGTCGTCTTGATTGGTTCGACGGCCTCGAGTATCCGAGATGTGTTTATTACGCCCTATAGTCGCAGTCTCCTCAATACCCAGCAGGAAGTAGCCGGGGTGTTACTTCAGGCGGAGTTTGTCGGACAGCTTCTCGATGCGTCGTTGGAAGGGCGGCCTATGCTGACGGTTTGGCCTGAACTGGCTGAAGTCCTCTGGATCTTAGGTTGGGCTTGGCTCGGGGCGTTCCTGAGTTGCATCTTAGCATCGGTGCGGCGATCGCTGGTGGCTCTGGTCATCGCCATGTTCGTGTTGACGGGACTCGGCTATGGGGCCTATTGTCTCCACGTTTGGATTCCAGTGATTCCGGCCCTGTTGTCTCTGTCTGGCTCAACGGCGGTGATTGTGGGTTATCTAGCCTATTTAGGTGAGGAATTACGCAAATCTAAGGAGTTTTTGCAAAGTATCATCAATACGATTCCTGACCCCATTTTCGTGAAAGATACCGCCTTGCGTTCTGTGGTCTTGAACCAAGCCTATAGTGACTTAGTCGGGTATCCTCTGACGACGTTACTCAATCGCTCCGAAGCCGAGATCTTCCCCCCAGCTCAAGCCGAAGCCTTCCGGCGTGAAGATGAACAGGTTTTGAAAACTGGGTGCGATCGCGAAACCGAAGAAACCCTCACCGACGCTCAAGGAAACATTCATATCTTGGCCACCAAGCGATCGCTGCACGCCGATGGCTCGGGGAACCACTTTCTCATTGGTGTCATTCGCGATATTACCGAACGTAAGCTCCTCGAAGACCAACTTAAACAAATGGCCGCTGAGTTAGCCGAGTCCAATGCTGCCCTCAAACAGGATGCAAATCACGATGAACTCACCCGATTGCCCAACCGTAAACTTTTTCAAGAACGTCTTAGACAGTCGATTGATTGGGCGCAAACCCATCAAAAGCTTGTGGGTGTAATGTTTTTAGATCTTGATGGTTTTAAGGAAGTCAATGATACATTGGGTCATGCGTCGGGCGACATTTTACTACAACATGTTGCCAATCGATTGAGCAGCAGTTTACGAGGAACTGACACCGTAGCTCGCCTCGGGGGAGATGAATTTACCGTGATTTTGCCCGGAATCCCTAGCATTGCTGATGCTGAACGTGTGGCGCAAAAATTAGTCACAACCCTTTCAAAACCCTTTGAATTAGAGGAGGGAACCGTCTCAGTTACCACCAGCTTAGGAATTGGTATTTATCCGATTCATGAACATCAACTTGATCAACTCATTCATTTGGCTGATGAAGCCATGTTTGAGGCTAAAAAACAGGGTAAAAACTGTTATTGTCTCGCTCAAGTTAATCCGAAGTCATCCGAGTAATGACCCGTCGCTTGCTCAGGCCCCCTCAGCCATCGAGTTTAGGCTAGATGGCTGAGGGAGTCTCTTGGACCGCGAAACTTAATAATAGGGAACCTCGAAATTCGAGGGGTCTTGAATAAAGCGTAACGCCTCCTCCTCCAGACGATGGATGAGGATGGGTTCTAAGCTTTTATCCTGACGCAGCGCACTTAAATAACCATCTAAGTAGAGTCTCAGATCATCGGTGCGATAGCCTCGACTCCAGAGGCTCGTAAAGCGGTCAGTTAGGGCTTGGTAATGCCGGATTGTCAGAGTATTTTGTAACATGGTTACGCCGGTTAACAGAAGGACAAATTGACGGGGAACAGGAGCGTCAGCCCGAGAGCTGACCCTCTTCTTTTAGGGTAACAGAAACCACTCAGGCCTGTCTCTGACCGAGATCACTGGCCAACGTCAGGTAACAGGAGTTACAGAACCATGACAAAGCCTTTGCTAGCGTGGGGTTGCTTCTCGTTTTAGACCGATCAAACACTACAGGGGTATAGTTTGTTGTGAGTTCTGTTTGCATCCAAATCGTTGAGGGAAATCCTCAACTGCGATCGCTCCTAGGTTGGCATCTTCAGCAAGCCGGATACAGCGTGTGTCAGTCCGCAGACCTCAGACACGCACAAGATGTCTTCTATCACCGCCAGCCAACCTTAGCCATTGTTGACTCAGATCTGCCCGACGGAGATGGAGTTGAATTTGCCCGTTGGCTCTATCAACAACATCAATGTCTGGTTCTGATGTTGTCGGCGCGTAACGGCGAAGCCGACATAGTCACCGCCCTCAAAGCCGGGGCTGATGACTATATCTGCAAACCCTTTGGAATGCAGGAGTTTTTGGCCCGAGTCGAAGCCCTCTTACGTCGTCACCGCACCATGGCCCCTCCGGCTTATCTCGAATATGGTGACATCAAAGTCGATATCGTGCAGCGGCGGGTTCGCTATCAAGACCAGCCTATTGAACTCACCCCACAAGAGTTCAGCTTACTCTATGTGTTGGCTCAAGCTGGGGGAACGCCCCTGAGTCGGTCAGAATTACTACAACGGGCTTGGCCGGATGCGATTGACAACCCCCGCACCATTGACACCCATGTTCTCTCGTTGCGCAAAAAAATTGAACGAGATCCTCGCCAACCCAATTTAATTCAAACCGTTCGTAATGTGGGGTATCGCTTCAACTTAACCGGGGCTGAATCGATGGCTGAACATCCCCCTGGGCAAGAGTTTCAAGACGCTTATACCGTCAATCGTCAGAGCCTCAATAGTCTCAACAGTCAACCGGGGTCTTTGTCGGTTTCGGGGAATAAGCAACGGACGGCGGTCACACAGCCGTCTACTGTGAGTCATGCTGTGAGGGGTTGATGGAACCTGGCCAAGTTTTTCAAATCTCACCCAAATCCCATAAAATGCTAAAACAGAAAGACGCGATCGCTCAGTGATCGCGTCTTTCGTTGATCCAGGGTCGGCCCCAACTCTAGGGGCGTCGCCTAAATCAGCTTGACGGCCCGAAGTCCGAGCAGCAAGACCACCGCTAAGGCAAACGCCCCACCCACCATGAGTAAATAGGCCACAACACCAGACATAGGCTTATCTCCTGTTTTATCAATATCTATTTGCCTTTATTAAACCATGACCCAGTCCGTTATCCCTGTGAACTTGCCTCAAAACGCGTACGAGATCGCCCTAGCGTCCGATAGCCTCGATCGCCTCGGGGCCTGGATCAAATCCCTGCATTTGGGGCATAAGGTGATGCTGGTCTCCAATCCTACGGTGTTTGGCTATTACGGTAAACGGGCGATCGCCAGCTTAGAAACGGCCGGCTTCGAGGTTCACCTGCATCTATTCAACGATGGCGAAGCCTATAAAACCCTCGATTCCGTGGCGCAGCTGTACGATAAAGCCCTGGCCGCCGGCTTGGAGCGCAATTCAACCTTTATTGCCCTTGGCGGCGGTGTAGTGGGCGATATGACGGGCTTTGCTGCCGCCACCTGGTTACGGGGCATTGGCTTTATCCAAATTCCCACAACGCTCCTGGCCATGGTGGATGCCTCTATCGGCGGTAAAACCGGCGTGAACCATCCCCAGGGCAAAAACCTTATTGGTGCTTTTTATCAGCCCCGTTTGGTCCTTATTGACCCCACAGTCTTACAAACCCTGCCCGAACGAGAATTTCGGGCTGGGATTGCCGAAGTCATTAAATATGGTGTCATTTGGGATGCAGGGTTATTCCGTCAATTAGAAGACGCCAGACATCTAGCGAACCCCAGCCATCTCTCCAATCCACTGTTACATGAAATCCTGATGCGATCGTGTCAAGCCAAAGCCGAAGTCGTCGGTCAAGATGAGAAAGAAGCAGGATTACGGGCCATCCTCAACTATGGCCATACCATCGGTCATGCCGTGGAGAGTCTAACGGGCTATACCGAACTCCTCCACGGCGAAGGAGTGGCCATCGGCATGGTGGCCGCCAGTCGTCTGGCGGTGGCCCTCAACCTCTGGTCTGCCGAAGATGATGCCCGCCAAACCCAGGTGATTGAAAAAGCCGGCCTACCCACCCGTATCCCCGAAGGGGTTGAGATTGAGGCCATCATCGCCAAACTGCAAACTGATAAGAAGGTCAAAGATGGACGAGTTCGCTTTGTTCTCCCCACCCGCATCGGCAATGCAACGGTGAGCGATCGCGTCGATAATGAACTCATCCGCGACACCCTCACTCAATTACAGCCGTTAACGGTTAACCGTTAACCGTTGCTGGTTACAAAACAATAGTTGCAAAACAATAGGAAACAGGCAGGCTAGGCGGAGGACTTACCATCCCAGAGGCTAAGGCTGGGTGTTCCCTATCCCCTGTTCCCTGTTCCCTGTTCCCTGTTCCCTGTTCCCTGTTCCCTGTTCCCTGTTCCGGTGTTCCCTATCCCCTCTTGCCTGTCCTACCTAATTCCGAGGTCCACGGCCATACACCATCGTATAGAAGCGAAGCCGATCGCGCAGTTCATCGGTCAAGTCTTCGACCTGATAACGCCATTCCCAGTTCCCTTGAGGAGAACTCGGGGCATTCATGCGGGCCTCTTCCCCTAAACCCAACAGATCCTGTAACGGGAAAATCGCTTGATTGGCATTGGTACTCAAGGCCAGACGAATGAGATCCCAATGGAAGCCTTCACCGCGCGTGCAACCAATGTAGTCCCAAACCCGCTGATTGTCCTCATCACTGCGACTGTTATACCAGCCCATGGTGGTGTTGTTGTCGTGGGTTCCGGTGTAGACCACAAAGTTATTAGACCCATAATTGAAGGGTAAATAGGGATTATCCCAACCCGAGTCAAAGGCGAAATGGAGGATTTTCATACCCGGAAAGCCAAACTTGTCTCGTAGGGCTTCGACTTCTGGGGTAATAATCCCTAAATCTTCAGCCACAATGGGCAATTCTCCCAATTCAGCCTTGAGTTTCTCAAAAAACTCATAACCGGGGGCTTCAATCCATTCCCCATTCATGGCGGTGGTGTCTTCTCCGGGAACCGCCCAATAGGCTTCAAAGCCTCGGAAATGGTCAATGCGAATTAGATCGAGGCGATCGAGAACCGCATGAAACCGTTGCATCCACCAGCGTAGGTCGGTTTTGAGGAGTTTCTCCCAGTTATAAATGGGATTGCCCCAGAGTTGCCCCGTTTCGCTGAAATAATCCGGCGGAACTCCGGCCATTAACGAGGGTTTGCCGGTGTCTTCATCGAGACAGAAGATTTCCCGATGCGCCCAAACATCGGCACTGTCATGGGCGACATAGAAGGGGATATCGCCAAACATCTGCACTCGGCGATCGTTGGCATACTGCTTCAGGGCCGACCATTGCTGAAAAAACTCATATTGGAGATACTTGCGGAAGTCGATTTCTTCAGCCAGTTCCTCCCGCCATTTATCCAATGTAGCGGGATCTCGCTTAGCCACGGGTTCATCCCATTCATGCCAACTGGCGTTATTGAACACCTCTGTTTTCAGGGAGATAAACAGGGCATAATCATCGAGCCAATGGGCCTTATCCTTACAAAAGGCCACAAAGTCCTCCTGTTGGTCTGAAGAGGCGCGACTGCGTAAGTTTTTGTAGGATTTACGCAACAGGGTGGTTTTGACGCGATCGACCACATCAAAATCGACGCGATCGCCCCGCGACTCAGGGGCGTCCTCTAAATCAGCATCCGTCAGCAAGCCATCATCCCGCAGCCTCTCTAAACTAATCAAGAGGGGATTACCTGCCATCGCCGAATAGGACATATAAGGGGAATTGCCATAGCCCGTCGGCCCGAGAGGCAGAATTTGCCATAACTGCTGGCCACTCCCCTCTAGGAAATCTACAAAGCGATAGGCTTCCGGGCCGAGATCACCAATCCCAAACCGACCGGGGAGGGAGGTCGGGTGTAATAAAATTCCACTAGCTCTCGGAAATGGCATAATCTTTAAACTGTCTTGGCGTTCAACGAAAAGTTCACTTGACTTTAACACGGCCCTTCCGAAGAAACTGTTTTCATTTAGTCTTAATTTAATGTCGGAATATCGTAACCCCGCCCCAACGGTTGATTTAGTGATTGAACTGATCGATCGCCCCCAACGTCCCCTTGTCTTAGTCGAACGACTCAACCCCCCCCATGGCTGGGCGCTTCCGGGGGGGTTTGTCGATTATGGGGAGTCCGTTGAAACAGCGGCCCGGCGCGAGGCCCACGAGGAAACGGGGTTAACGGTGCAACTCGTAGAACTGTTCCATGTTTACTCCCAACCCGATCGCGACCCCCGCAAACATACTCTCAGTGTGGTCTTCCTGGCCAGGGCGACGGGAACCCCCCAGGCGGGAGATGATGCGAAACATCTTCAGGTGTTCGAGCCTTGGCAGATTCCCGAAAACCTCTGTTTTGACCATGATCGCATCCTCAACGACTATCTCAACTATCGCTTTTACCGTCGCCGTCCCAGCTTGGACTAGTCCAGGGTCACTTGAGGCGATAGATAGACATCTTGGATGGCGTGCAGCAGTGCAACGCCTTCGGCTAGGGGGCGTTGAAAGGCTTTGCGCCCGGAAATCAAGCCTGCACCGCCGGCCCGTTTGTTGATGACGGCGGTACGCACGGCTTGGGCGAAATCGTTATCGCCTGACGCGCCGCCGGAGTTAATCAGGGGAATGCGCCCGGCGTAGCAATTGAGGACTTGATAGCGGGTTAAGTCGATGGGATGATCGCTGCTGAGTTCGCTATAAACCCGCTCGTCGGTGCGTCCGTATTTCTCGCCGGTGGCTTGGGCGACGGCGGGGAAGCCACCGTTAGACTGGGGCTGTTTCTGTTTGATAATGTCCGCTTCGAGGGTCACGCCGAGATGGTTGGCTTGACCGGTTAAGTCGGCGGCGGTGTGGTAGTCTTTGTCCTGCTTAAAGACACCATGACGCAGGTAACACCAGAGAATTGTGGCCATTCCCAATTCGTGGGCGCGGGCGAAGGCTTGACCAATTTCACGAATTTGTCGGGCCGATTCAGGAGAACCGAAATAAATGGTGGCCCCGACGGCTGTTGCGCCGAGGTTCCAGGCTTGTTCGACTTGGGCGAAGGGAATTTGGTCGTAGCGGTTGGGATAGGTGAGTAACTCGTTGTGGTTGAGTTTGACGATGAAGGGGATGCGGTGGGCGTAGCGGCGGGAGACGATACCTAGGCCGCCTACCGTGGTGGCGATCGCATTACAACCCCCTTCTAGGGCCAGTTTCACCAGGTTTTCGGGGTCAAAGTAGGCGGGGTTGGGCGCAAATGAGGCGGCGGCGGTATGTTCGATCCCTTGGTCAACGGGCAAAATGGAGAGATAGCCGGTGTTGGCTAAGCGCCCGCTACTGAATAACTGTTGTAGGCTGCGGAGAACTTGGGGGTTGCGATCGCTTGTGGCAAAGATATCATCCACCACGTTGGGGGAGGGCGTGTGTAAATCCTCTCGTGATAGACGACAACGATGGGTTAAAAGGTCTTCGGCTTCGTCACCGAGATACCGTTCTAAGGCGTTGGTTATTCGTACGGCGGTTGTCATTAAAAATTCTCTTTAAACTCGACATCGATAGGTTGGATATCTGGCCCAGAGCGACTCGTTGGCCGGCTCAACCAGCATCCGCCACTAGCCTAACGAGACAACCTCTGGCGGTGTCTCCGTCTATAGGGAGAGATTCGGGGAGAGCTTCGGGGAGACCTTCTCATCAGTTGCCGTCAGCGATTGCTGCAACTGACGGCTTTCTATCTCTCCATCGGAGGAGCTTGACAAATCCAAACGCAATCACGGGGAACGCTAGTGGTATCTTTGAGCAAGACGCGATAGTTGAGTTCCCTGAGAAACTTCTCCATAATTTCGTTGGTCATAACGGAAAACGCCGAACCATGCCGTTTTCCCCTCAGGTTAATCTCGAGTTCTTTGAGGAATTTCTGCCAGCCAAACTCGCTCAGCACATTGGTATGGTGAAACACACAGAGGCGATCGCCTTTAAGTAAGCGCGGAATTTGTCGCAAATAGTTAAAAATATCTCTCGGTTCGAGATGCACCATGGTGTCATAACAAAAACAGACATCGATCGCCTGTTCTGGTAGGGAATCTAGGCTGATTCCGTTGAGTTTATAATACTCAACTCGCTCCTGGCCTAACCGGGCTTGGGTCGCATCGAGCATCTTTTGGGAGATATCAGCGCAGATTAAACGCTGGGCATAGTTGAGGAGTAAGGCGCTGGTTTTACCGCCACCAATGCCGATTTCTAAGACGACGTGATCTGGGCGAATATAGGGGGCGATAAACTGAGTTTCAATTAACTGTTCATACTCCGCCAAGGAACAGGCGGCTCCCGCCCCTTGACCGGCCCACTCATCGCCGATATACTCCAGTTCAGGATGGAGGCTTTGCCAATTCTGAGCGTAGGCGTCCCAAGCGCCTTCGTAGTCAATTCCCTCGTTCGGATGGTCCATTGAGTCGTACCCTTAAAGATTGAGCAATCTGCCCCGAAATCAAATTCCGAGTCTAACAGCCTTTATAATAATGCCAAATGGGAACCCGGTAGATGCGATCGCCGCAGGTTCCTATGGCAATGTTCCCTCAACTCTCCCGTAACCCGCCTCATGACTGTTGCTTCTAATCCCGCTCTCGTGACTGCAATTCAGCAGAAAATTCAACATCAGCCTCAGGGGCGAATTTCCTTTGCTGAGTACATGGATGCGGCGCTTTATCATCCCGCTGAGGGCTATTATTCTCGTGGGGCGAAGTTAGGGGCGATGGGAGATTTTGTCACCTCGTCTCATTTAAGTTCTGATTTTGGGGAATTGTTGGCGCTGCAATTTGTGCAAATTTGGCAAATTTTGGGGTCTCCCTCTCAGTTTGATTTGGTTGAGATGGGAGCAGGACAAGGGATTTTAGCTGTTGATATCCTACGTTTTATCAAACAAAATTATTCTGATTTTTTTGAGACAATCACTTATACGATCATTGAAACATCAGCGTCATTGCGTCAGCAACAGCAACAAATTCAAGGAGTAAAAATACGCTGGGTAACTTGGGATGAATTTCCCGATGACTCTCTGTGTGGCTGCTGTTTTTCCAATGAATTAGTCGATGCTTTTCCGGTGCATCGTCTGCAATGGCAGGATGGACAATGGCAGGAATTGTATGTCACCTGGGATAATCAGAACGAAAATGAGGGGGACAGGGAGGAAACTGGCGGCTTTAAGGAAGAACTCGGACCCCTGTCCACCCCAGCCTTGGCGGCGTATTTTGAGCAGGTGGGAGTGGCGGACTACGAGTGGCCCGAAGGCTATAGGACGGAAGTTAATTTAGCGGCCCTGTCTTGGCTTGAAACTCTAGCCCGGAAACTGAAGCGAGGCTATGTGATGACCATTGACTACGGCTATGAAGCCCATCGTTATTATCATCCGCAGCGATCGCGCGGTACGCTCCAATGTTATCGCCAACATCGCTATCATGATGACCCCTATTGTTTTGTCGGGGAACAAGACATCACCGCCCATGTGGATTTTACCGCCTTGCAACGTCAGGGCGATCGCCTGGGCTTAGACCACGAAGGCTTCACCCCCCAGGCGTTGTTTCTGATGGCCTTGGGATTGGGCGATCGCCTCGCAGCCTTAGGCCGGGGTTCCCAACCCGCGAGTGGGGCCGATATCCTACGAGTGATGCAACGTCGCGAGGTGCTGCATAGCTTACTCGATCCTCAAGGCCTCGGTGGATTTGGTGTGTTGGTGCAGTCGAAAGGATTGCCGAGCGATCGCCCCCCCTTAAAAGGACTCACCACTCCCAGAATGTCCTAGAATCAGAAAGGTTTATGCGTGCAATACTCTCAAAATAATCTCAAACAGCTCATGATCGACCCGATGAATCCCTCCCTACGTCAACTCCCCCGTCATGAACAGGCGGAGTTGATCCCAGCTAACAATGAAACCTCTCTCTTAGAATGGCTACAAGCCACTGGACGACTGATTCCTCGGGATGAAGAGGAACGAGCCGCCCGCAAAGAAGAACTCGAAGAATTGGGCCTCATCGCCGAAGACGATGATGGCTATGTCGACAACGAGAGTGATAATAGCGATGACGCAGAGGTATAACTCGTCAACGTTGCGGATTAGGGCTGCTTGGCTTCGCTGTGATGAGGATTAGTTGTGGATACTAAAGTATCGAGATCAAATCGAGCAAGATTAGACAGAGACACCCTCAGTGGAACTCAACTGTCTTGGGGGTTAGCGTTGCTGTTGGCCTTGGCGGCGATCGCCATGGACACCGATCAGGGTCATTGGGCCGCTCTGGGAGACTCCCTCACCCTTCCCTGGCTGCTGACAGCGGTGGCCTCGGCTCAACTCGGCCGTTGGGGAGTCCCTCAGTTACGACAACTCAAGCTCAAACAGAGTATCCGCCAAGAAGGACCCCAGGCTCATCTGAAAAAGGCAGGAACACCCACCATGGGAGGCATTCTTTTTGTGCCTCTAGCCTTGGCGATCGCCCTGATTTGGGGTCATTTGAACCCTAGCCTTGATGGAGGGGCGCTCACGGCGCTCTGGGCGGTGTCTGGGTTAACGTTTGCCTATGGGTTCATTGGCTGGCTTGATGATTGGCAGGTGATTCGCCGTCGCTCCAATGACGGCATTTCTCCCCGCAGTAAGCTATCGTTGCAAATTGGTATCGCCTTTCTCTTTTGCGCCTGGGCCAAACTCAACCCTGATTTTGCCACTCAAACCACCATTGAATTTCCCGGCGGCTGGCTTTTGCCCCTGGGAACCTTTTTTTGGATTGTCGCGGGTTTCGTGCTGACGGCTGAAAGCAATGCCACGAACCTCACGGATGGCCTCGATGGCTTAATGGCCGGAACTGGGGCGATCGCCTTCCTAGCACTGGCGGCTATGGTTACTCCCACCTATCCCAGTTTAGGATTGTTCTCAGCCTGCTTTAGTGGGGCCTGTATCGGCTTTTTGGCCCATAATCGCAATCCCGCCCGCGTCTTCATGGGAGATACCGGTTCCCTGGCGTTAGGAGGCGCGTTAGCCAGTGTGGGGATTCTCGCCAATGTGCTATTTGGCTTATTTATTCTCAGTGGGCTATTCTTTGCTGAAACCCTCTCGGTTATTCTCCAGGTGAGCTATTACAAGGCCACCAAGAATCCGGAAGGAGTCGGGAAACGTCTGTTTAAGATGACACCCCTCCACCATCATTTTGAGCTATCAGGATGGTCGGAGTTACAAGTCGTCTCCCGCTTTTATGGGGTAAGTTTAGGTCTAGCACTCTTGGCATTACTGATTAGCGCCTAATAATGTCTTGGTCGCCTATTGCCAACCTGGGTGATGAAGATCGCGACCACAAGTTGCCTCTTGCCTATTGCCTATTGCCTCTTGCCTTCTTCTCTCCTATTCCCCTTTGTGCCAACCCCCCATCCCCTAACCCATTTAGATTTGACCTTACTGGCGTTGCAAGCGTTACTCAACCTAGCGGATGAGGCAGTTTGGGCCGCAGCAGTGGACTTGGGACTGGAGAAGGATTTAGGCGATCGCCTCAGCCTAGAACGGTTGCATCAGGGGAAATACCCTGTCTCGGTATCTCAACAGCAACGAGCCATGCAGGGGTTAGTTCGACTCATTTGTAGCTTGGCTCGGGAGCATCAGGAGACGATTCGTCGTGCAGTGGCGCTGTTGGAGCAATATACTCAGTTAGAACGTCCTGCCCGAGAAGCGGTCTTTCTGGGAGAGTATTTACAACGGTTTACTCAGGGATATCTGCTGCGATCGCTCGGAACTCTGAAATTAGCCCTGGTGGAGTCCCTGGCCTTGAAGTTATTAGTGGATCTGTTGTTTTACAGTGGTGCTGATGGCGATCGCCATTTGGCCTGGGCCGTCAATTCTGAGCTATCGTCGGGGCCAGCCTCGTCGGCTGGGACAGGGCGCTCGTCTCAATCATTTGATACTTGGAGGTAAGCTATGACAAGGGGTCACGGGTCCAGAACCATTTGGTCAACAACGCTACGACGCTCCTATACGCCGCCAACCTGTCAATTAAGTATTGTCGCTCGGCGATCGCTGTTGTCCTCCCCGAGTCGGCCTCGCTTATCTCATCTACGTTTTGAGTTGGTGTTGGATGACCCTCGTCTACGGGACGAAGACCAGAAGGTGGTACGCGGCGATCAGGCCCAACTGTTTCATCTGAGTGAGTCGGTACGCAGCTATGTGCGGGACTTTTTAAGTCAATCATCCCAACAGCTTATGGCGTTATCCCAGCCTCTCACGTCCGTTTATAGGGGGTCTGAGAGAGAAGTCAGCCTCAGAGAAGCCACCCTCGCCAGGGGGGGAGGAACGACAATCGCCGCTCGCCCTCAAACTCGTGCGGCGACCTATCTCGAATCTCGGGGATTGGTCGGCCATCGCTTGGTCTTGGGAACTCTGGCGACGGCCGACAGTGGCTCCGTGATTGAGTTGGGAACGCTGCAATTGTTTGATGTCCTCTCGGCGTTGGAGGGATTTTTGGCCGATTGGCAGGCTTGGCAAACTCCAACTTCAGGGAGCGATCGCCTTCCGGTTTGGCTTAGTCCCTTAGTGGGGGTGGTGGTCACCGGTGGCTTGGTGGCGGCGTTATCTCCGTTGGCCCAGAATCCCTCGGCTGAGGACTCTTCCACGGCTCCCGAGGACTCCTCGATGGCTCTGTTGTCCTCGGCGATGACGCTCTTGAGTCAGAGTAGTCAAGGCTTTGTCAGCTCCGAGAATCTGGCTCCGCCGGAGCGGATATCGCCGCCAACTCCCCCGGCGGCGATCGCTAAGTTACCGCCTCTGAGTTCTGCGAGTGAACCACCGCCGACTCGTGTCACCCCCCTAGAGCGGCAAGCAACGCCGCCAAGCTCCATTTCTCCGCCCCCGCCTTCCCCTCGTGAGTCTACTGCTGCTGAGGGCTTCACTCCCAATTCATCGACACCTCCGCCTCTGTTGTTTGAACAGCCTTTAGCGGGACCGGAGACGGCTCCTTCGGTTGATCGCTCTCAATTTCCTCAACCGGAACCCTTTACGCCCCTGACGCGCCCAATTCCTGTGGGAGAGGATCAAGAAACGGCTTTTGATTTTGTGCCTCAGGTGACGGAGTTACGCCGCTATTTTCAACAACGCTGGCTTCCCCCGGAGGGCCTCAATCAAAATCTGGAATATACCTTGGTTCTCGATGAAGCGGGAACTCTGGTACAGGTGTTTCCTTTGGGGCGATCGGCGGTTCAGTTTCAGGAGCATAGTCAGATTCCTGAGATCGGAGAACCCCTAGCATCCCCTCATGAGCAACCCCTGCGTTTACGTTTGGTTCTCGGTGAACAGGGCCAGGTGAATGTGTTTGTGCAGTAGGGGGAATAGTGAATAGTGAATAGTGAATAGTGAATAGTGAATGGGGATAACCCACCCCTGGCCCCTCCCAAGAGGGGAAGGGAATGGGGAATAGGGAAGACGGCAAAAATCCCGATGTTCTGCATCGAGAACATCGGGATTTTAAACTGTTTAGATATACAGTCAATACAGTCAGAACACAGTTAGAACAGATAGGACATTGATAAACGTTAAAACTCTTGCTAAAACTAGCGTTTTATGCTAGTGAATTGTCCACTATCAACTGTCCATTTTGGGGAGCAGTCCTTGTGAACACTCTCTTGAGATTAGTCTCGTTGGGCTGGTTCACAGACGAAACTATCAATCAAGTCTTGTGCGACGGCGATCGGACCGGCGAGGCGATCGCCAATGTCGTTAATCACATTAACCACATCCCGAGCATTCCCCTCCAAGGTTAGACCATCAATATACAAGTCTGGGGTGGGATAGTTTTGCAGGAACTGCAACAGAGAAATCCTGCCATCATCACTGACCGAGTTGATAAATGCAGCTCGTAAGGACTGAATTTCTGCGACCTTAGCGCGGTTATGGAAGACTTGTCCCATTTGGAACAAAACATACTCTCCAGGGAGAGTATAGGTGACATCATCAATGAACCGTAAACTCACGCCAACCTCTTGAGTCAAGATTGACTGTAAATCTTCTCCCGTCAGATCGGCTTGGTTGGCAACAAACCGCAGCACCGCAGCATCTCGGGGAATGACTCCAGTTGCGGCAACTTCTTCTAATTGTGAGATCGGGATATTACGATCAGCTGTCCCGTAGGTGACTACTAGACGTTGAGCGGCATTCACCGCCCCCATTCCCAGTGTGGATACCATCAATCCCGCTCCTAGGCCACAAAGGGTTGCCCAATATCGCCGAGGTGCAGATGGCTTGGGGGCGCAAGTGCGCTTCTGGCCGAAACCATTTGGATTTAACATAACAACCTCTCGGGTTTAGTGGACAGGAGTTTGAGCAAATTGCGAATCAGAGGGTTCTAAGACTAAGCCAGACTCAGATACATTGACTTGCAGACCTGTCTCCATCTCCAAGTTGGAGGCGCTTTCGTGGTTCTCAGGACGTTGGCTTTGCTCGCGAGGTTCGCAGACAAAGTCTTGCAACAAGTCGCGAATTACGTTTAAGGCCGGTTCAATCTGGTTGACGAAGAGATCCACGTCGCGGACTACGCCTTCGAGTCCCGTAGCATTAACCCGTACGATGTCGTCGGGATAGGCTTCGAGGAGCGTCAGGAAGGAGACAAATTCGTTGGTTTCGTAGACGTCAATCAGAGCGCTACGCAAGGAGTCGATATCGTCGGTGTCGTCGGCATTGCTGATGACACGGTTGAGTTGCAGAATCACAAACTCACCGGTGCTGCTATTGAGGAAGCTGGCGATATCTTGGCGTAAACGAGAACTCAAGCGCACTTCTTCGGTGAGAGCGTCTTGTAAGACACTCAGCACATCCTCGGCCGCCTCTTGCAAAATATCTTCTTGGTCAATCAAGAGTTGTTCGAGTTCGGGCAGGTCACCTGTGCGGCCGAAGTTGATGATATCGTCGAGGGTGACGGTAACTTCGTCTTGGTTGTAGCGGATGATGATGGTTTCGAGGGCTTCAGCGGGAGCGCTCCAGAGGAGGAGTGCGGCTCCGGCACCGGCAGCTAGAGTGCCACCGAGCGATCGCGAGACAAGTTTCGTCATGGTTTGAAATGGGGTGCGGATGGGTTTCATGATGCTACCGTGTTTGAAAAGTCAGTTCTCAATTGGGCTTGTTACCGCAGCGTGTCGGTTTGAGTCTATATCTGGCTCTCTCAAAAGTCAATCAGGTTGCCACAAGATGTTAGAAATTAGCCGCATTCTTCTCTCTTAAGGCTGTGACACTTGTGCAACTGCCTTCTGTCAACGGCTAAAATCAAGATTATTGAGCAAATTTGGGAACTTTTAAGTGATGGTGATCGTCTAGCTGGCTCCTTGTCGTCTCCCTGGTTGGGAGCTGGGGGGGTTGATGAGATGGCCTGAGGTGGCGATCGCGCCTGACTGGTCTCGCCTCAGCTTACCCGATGAGTCATAGATGTTAGACTGTTGCAATTGGACAACAGATAACGCCCAAAGCGATGTCTGGACTGATTGCTTTAAACCCAGGGTGTCTTACTGTATCTGTCTGAATTTAGGCGATCGTCATTCTCAAGGCGAGAGTTCTCAATTTCCTTAGATTAAACCTCAATTCGCACCCCTTGTTAAGGCGATTTTTTTAACATAAAATAAAGTAAAACGCTAATAAACGATCAGGCAAAAGATCAGGCAAACTATTGAGTGAACAGTTGAGGCGATCGCCTCAAATATCGCCTCAAATATCGCCTCAAATATAGGTAAAACAAGACCCGCAAACCAACATTTCACACCCCAGCAACATCCCTCAAAAAAGCCCTTAAACGATTTCCCAAAACTCATCGCCAATCTTTAGCCAATCTTTAGCCAATCCTGAGCCAATCCCTAAATCATTCCGCCACTGTTCCCCAGCGTTAACCCACACCCTCAACCCCGCTCAACCCACCATACCCAGGGAGCAAGGCCAGTCATCCCAGCAAAATTCTCAGGAAATTCACACATTTTTGACCATCCGTCATTCCATTTTCCCAGACGTTTGCGATATAACAAGTAGGGGAGATATTGTCCCACTCGCTGCACGTCTCATCCAAGACTTAAGATTATGGAGTTTCTCCAAGACACATTAGTGTTATCGCGGATACAATTCGCCTTAACCGCAATTTTTCATATGCTTTGGCCCATCCTGACCACCGGCATGGCCATTTACCTAGTTATCGTCGAAGGGATGTGGTTACGAACCCGCAACCCCGACTACTACCACCATGCTCGCTTTTGGGCCAAACTCTACGTCCTCAACTTCGGCATCGGTGTCGCCAGTGGCGTTCCCATGGAATTTCAATTTGGCACCAACTGGGGTCCCTTCTCCGAAGCCGTCGGCGACTTCTTCGGCAGTATTCTCGGCTTTGAAGCCTCCATGGCCTTCATGCTAGAGGCCGGCTTCCTGGGCATCATGCTCTTCGGCTGGGAGCGAGTTCCCCCCATCATGCACTATCTCGCCACCATCATGGTGGCCTTTGGGGCCAACCTCTCCACCTTCTGGATTCTCACCGCCAACTCCTGGATGCAAACCCCCGCCGGTGGCGAAGTCGTGGATGGGAAATTTGTCGTCAGCGACTACTTCCAAGCCATCTTCAACCCCTTTATGATCAATAGTGTCGCCCATACCTTCCTGGCGACCCTGGAAACCTCCCTCTTTGTCATTGGTGGGATTAGTGCTTGGTATCTGCTGCGGGGACGCCATCCGCAATTCTTCAACCGTTCCCTGAAAATTGCCCTAGCCGCCACCATCGCCGTGGCCCCCCTACAAATCTATGTGGGACATCTCAACGGCGAACAAGTCTACGAACGACAACCGACGAAACTGGCGGCCATGGAAGCCCAATGGGAGACCATTCCCGCCGGCCAAACCGCCCCTTGGAGCGTCCTGGCCCTGCCCAACGTCGCCGCTGAACGTAATGATTGGGAACTCTCGATTCCCAACGGCTTGGGCTATATCCTGGAACTGAAGCCAATCCTCTCGAAACCGGTTCTGGGCTTAAAAGAATGGCAACCCGAAGACCGTCCGGCCATGGTGGGCTTAGTTTATTACGCCTTCCGCGTCATGGTTGGGGTAGGCTTCTTTTTCGCCGCTTTGATGGGCGTCACCGTGATTCAATGGCTGCGGGGTAAACTCAGCCCCGAGGAGATTGGCCAACAACGGCTATTGCTGTGGAGTTGGATGTTTGCCGGTCCCTTGGGCTATTTGGCCGTAGAATCGGGCTGGGTGGTCCGCTGCGTCGGCCGACAGCCCTGGGTCGTCTATGGACAGATTCGCACCGCTGATGCCGTCTCCAACGTGCCACCGGGCAATGTGGCGGGGTCGCTGACGCTGTTTATTCTGGTCTATTCTCTCTTGTTTATCACCGCTCTCTATTTTGGAAGCCGCATCATCCGAAAAGGTCCGAACCTAGACCGTCCCCTTCCTGGGGCGATTACGGATTTAGGCACAAACCCGGCTGAACATAGTCCCGATAGTCGTCCAGCGGAGGCCAAGTAGGAGCCGGTTATGGAAACGTTAGATCTTTTTCTCCCGCAGGTTTGGTTTGCCATTTTGGCGCTGTTCCTGTTTCTCTATGTGATGCTCGATGGCTTCGATTTGGGGGTAGGGATTCTCTCCCTCACCGCTTCGACGGAGGAACGTCGCGGCATCTTAATGACCAGTTTGAGCAATGTTTGGGATGCCAATGAGACTTGGCTCGTTTTGATGGGTGGGGCGCTATTTGGGGCGTTTCCCCTTGCCTATGCCACCATTCTCAGCGCCCTGTATATTCCCATTTTGACGATGGTCTTTGGCTTTATTTTCCGAGCCGTGGCCTTTGAGTTTCGGGAACACGCCAATCGTAAGATTTTTTGGAATTATGCCTTTGGTGTGGGTAGTTTTTTAGCTTCATTAGGCCAAGGGTTTGCCCTGGGTGGGGTATTAGGTGGAATTGAGGTGGATGAGTTGGGTCATTTTACCGGTGGGACTTGGGATTGGCTCAGTCCTCAATCGGTGTTGGTGGCTTTAACCTTGATTCAGGGCTATGTGTTGATTGGCTCGACCTATTTAGTCTTGAAAACCGAGGGGTCGTTGCAAGCGACGCACCGCAAGACGGCTAGGATTGCTGCGGTAACAACTCTAGTGGGGGCAGTTGCGATTACGATTTCGACCCCGATTTTTGTGCAATACGCTCGACAACGGTTGTTTGACCCGCCCTTTGTCTATATTTTTGCCGCCATTCCTCTGATTGGGATTTTCTTGATTTGGCGCTTGTGGGTCAGTTTATCTCGGGAGCGAGATGTGGCGCCATTTGTGTTGACAATTCTGATTTTCTTGTTGACGTTTGTGGGGTTGGCGTTGGTGGTGTTTCCCTTTATTATTCCCACCAATATCACGATTTACCAGGCGGCGGCGAGTCAGAGTTCGTTGGTGTTCATGCTGATTTTTATTGGGGTGTTGATTCCGATTATGTTGTTCTACAACATTTATCAGTATGTGGTGTTTCGAGGTAAGGTGACGAGTAGTTATTATGGGGAGTAGGGCAACCATAAGGGTAGGGGCGGGCAACCACAAGGGATTGCCCCTACCTAGAGGTCTTCAGAAAATCGGGTGGAATTTGTTGCGTTAGATACAAAATTGTAGGGGCTAAAAATTTCCCCTCCTGGGAGGGGCTAGGGGTGGGTTATGCCCCTACGGGAAGGGGGGGAATATGCCATCAATTCTCCTGATTTCCCTGAAACCGGAAGACCTTTTTTGTTTAGAGTTTTTCAAAGTCCTGTTTAACTCGGGTGGGAGGAACGCCAACCATTAGGGCGGTTTGCGATCGCAGATGGATTTCTACCTCTCGTTGTCGCTGTTCAAATTGGTCTGCTTGCGACCGATGACGATCGCTCAGAAAATGAATGGTTTGATTGCTTGACCCCCGCCAACCTCGATTGTCGTTCAAAGAATCGATGTATAAACCGTCAATTAAGACATCAAGATAATTGAGAACTTTGTTGATATGGGGGTTGTTTTTTTCTCTCAGTTGTGCTAATGTGAAACCGCTATAAGAGATAATTGAAAGGTCTCGCTGTTGTCGCAGAAGGCTGAAGAGTTCGCTGAGGGCGATCGCCTGTAACATGGGTTCTCCTCCTGAGACGGTGACCCCATCGAGGTTGGGGCGGGAGAGGATAATTTCGGCCAGATGGTTCGCTTCGATGAGGGTTCCCTGTTTCTGGGGTATCCAGTCGGGGGAAATGCAGCCGGGACAGTTGAAGCAACACCCCTGAACCCAGAGAATAAAGCGATTCCCCGGACCGAGACTGCGACTGCTTGGACAGAGTTCGGCGAGATTGAGAAGGGTCATGAGGAGAAGTTGAAAGACTGTTTGCGTTGGGATTCGGCGTGATGCTGTTGGGCGATCGCCAATTCTTGGTCAATCTGCTGAAGGTGTTGACGAATGTCTTGTAGCAGGGGGTCGATGGTTTGGCGGTTGACCGGGAGACGTTGGCTGAGGTCGGCGTTTTGTTGGTAATGTTGCTTGAGATGGCTGCGGATGGCTTCGGTGTGTTCTTGGTATTGGTTGAATTGGCCGATCGCCCCTTGCAAATCCCCTTTCACCTGTTGGTAGTCCTGGCGTTCCTGTTCTAAATCCTCCAGGACGCTGGCTAGGAGGTCGCTGAGGCGTTGGCGTTCCGCTTGGCTGAGTTGGATGAGATCTTGGCTACTGGCGGCGGTTTGTTGGTCTTGTTGTTGACGACGCGATCGCAGTCGTTGGATTTCCGCCTCCAGACGCTGGCGTTGTTGTTGGATAGCGGCGTAGTCGGCTTCGAGTTGGGCTTTTTCCTGTTCGAGGGCTTGTAATTGCTCGTATTCTGGAGTTAGGGCCTGCGATCGCTCCTGATTCTCCTGTCGCAATTGCCCTAAATCCGTGGTTCTCAGTTCCGCCTCCATGCGGTTGAGGGTTTGACAGGTTTGTTTGAGTTGGTCCAACTCCTGGCCCTGACGGCGTAACTCCTGTTCCCGACTCAGGACCATATTAGCGGAGTCCAGAAGTTGCGATTTCTCCCGGCTGATGGCGGCGATATCTTGGTAGTAAGACTGGAGTTTCTGTTGGAGGCTGTGGGGAACTGGGAGACTCGACAGATGGGGAATCCAGGTGTTTAGGAGAGTCAGTTGCTGTTGGAGGGTCTGGGAGAGGGCGATCGCCCACGCATCCAGGGTATCTGGGTCTGTTTCCGCCAGTTGTCGTAAAACCTCTGGACTATAAAGCTGTTCCCAAACCTCGACCCCCGCTGCGATGAGTTGAAATGGCTGTTCAATCGAATCAAACTCTAGGGGGGAGTGACCCTGTTCGAGATTTTCTTCTAAACTTTGGGCGAGTTCAATCAAGCGTTGCAGAGACGGTGGCATGGTTGGCAAAAAAAGGAGGACAGTCAGACAATAATTTACCCGAGTTTAGGCTTATTCAAACAACACAAATCCTGGGAAAACTTTAGCAATAATGTTTCCTAGTTCATATTCTTGATGCTTGCGACCACAGAGCGATTCAACCACTAAATAGGCAATTTGCGATCGGTTGACTCGCATCCCCACCCGCCATTTATCCTCAGGACTGGCTTGAGGGAGTTGGACGGAATCGTTTAAGTCCTGTTTGAGGATTTTTCCTTGGGAGTTTGGATCAATCCAGAGGGTGAGTTTGAGGGGTTCATTAACTTGGAAGCTGGCGAGGGGAGGAATCTCAGCAAATTTGACTGAGGCCAGGTCGTCCAAGTTGGTGCCTCCTTGGACTAGGGTTATCTCTTTGTCTCGGACTTCTATAGTTTCTTGATCGACCGATTGCACAACAATACCGAGGCTATGAATATAGGTTTCGCTCGGTTGCACTAAGCCATTGGCAATTAAACAGGCTCCATAGGAAATGGCAAACGCACTGTCTATCGAGTTGAATTGACGTTCAATTTTGTCTGGGGTTAAGTCGCTCCCTAGGCTTTCCGTGATTGTGTGTTGTACGAGGAGAAACTGACAGAAACCGCCCACAAAAAAGAGGCGATCGCAGCTCGTATTATTCTCCTTTAACCACGTCGTCACTTGTCCCATGACCCGCTGAATGCCCTCAGCGATGGGAGCAAATGCCTCTTGAACTTGTTTATGATTTAAGCGATAGCCATTAAAACTATAAAGAATCGTCGTGGCGAGGTCATTGGGTGCTTTGAAATAATTGCTTATTTTTTTGCTATATTTCTGATGACCGCTTATTTTAACATCTTCAAATTGTTGTAATAAATTCAAAAACTCGGTACTCTGTTCATCGGGAGAACGTCCATGCTTCTGTTCATAGGCCAAGCGAACACAGCGGCGGTCAAAGGCGACTCCAGCCGACTCCAGTCCGCGATCGCCCTGTCCATCGAAGTAGAGAACCTCAACCTTATTATCACCATAGACTCGGCAAAGACTGACATCAAACGTTCCCCCACCCATATCACAAACGAGGACATTGCCCTCAAAAGGGGGTTGCTGAGTTTTCGGCTGACGGTGTTGACTTTCCCAAGCATAATAAGCCGCCGCCGCCACCGGTTCACTGACCAATTGAATCAGTTGGTCTTCTAAGCCAAGATGTTGAGCAATGACCGTTTGTAATCGCTCCCGTCCTCGATTAGAAATATCTCGTTGCCAAATTTCCGGGACAGAGACCACCAGGCCCGCAATTGGCCCCTGTTGTGCTTGAAAACTATAGGAATTGTCCGAAGAGAGGAGGAGTTCTCGTAGATAGTCAGTGGTGACGCTTTGGGGGGTTTTGGGGGAGTTGTAGCGGTTGCTGAACTGGTCATCGAGGGGCAAGTCCATCTTAAAGTTGCCATAACTGGGAACTTCGGGATGGTTGGCGGCGGTGGTGCGGGCCGCTTTGCCGATTTCGACGAATCCGTCATCATAGGCGATGAAAGATGGCACATATTTTTCGCCATTTTCTCCACCATATTGGAAAGCTTCGAGTTTGCCATCCTGCCAGTAGGAGACGATGGAGTTGGTGGTTCCGAAGTCGAGTCCGATGTGATATCCCATAGTGAATCAATGCTGTGGCGGGCAATCTACCCGAGGCGCTGCTTGGCCTCCTTGTCTAGTGTAGTCGTTTCTTGAACCCTTATTTTAGGGGTGATGGGGGGAATATCATCGAGGGTGGATTGACTGGCGGGGTTGGACTCTTCGGATTCATCAGTTAGGGGGTCAGCCAATCACAGGCGCGATCGATGAGGGGATTTCGGGTGTTCACCTGCCACAGTTTGACGGTTCCGTCCCCGGAAGCGGAGACCACTTGAGTGCCATCGGGGCTGAAATTGGCACTGTCGACCCCACTGGAATGACCGTCAAAGGACTGTATGAGTTCACCATTGCTCACCTGCCACAGTTTCACTGTTTTGTCCCCGGAAGCGGAGACCACCTGAGTGCCATCGGGGCTGAAATTGGCACTCCTGACCCAACTGGAATGACCGTCAAAAGACTGTATGAGTTCACCATTGCTAACCTGCCAC
>LJZT01000167.1:2832-5409 GCA_001314905.1 Phormidium sp. OSCR | reverse complement strand
AACACCCCTTCACCCGAGGGGCCAAAGTTGAGTCCTTGGTTATCTCCGGTGGTTCCGAAGGGGACACTGTTGCCCACTTGCAGGCGAGTCAGGAGGCGATCTTGTCCCGTGAAGCTAGAGACAAAGTTCAAGCGAACCCGTTGCTGAAACACGGTTTCGTTGTTATCTAGGGTACTGTCGAAGACATTAGCCAGGGCAAAAATCGCTTCCCCTTCGAGTTTCGTGGTGGTTGAGAACTGATTGGCTTCGAGTTCTGAGGTGCGGGCTTCGAGGCGATCAACCCGGCCCCGGAGACTGAGTAGTTCAGCGGAAAATTCTTCTTGTAAGCGGCGAATGGTCGCTAAGTCACTGGGATCGAGGTCACTCCCGCCTCCGGTAATGGCCACAATCTGATCTAAACAGGCATTCAAACCAGCGGCAAACTCATAACGAGTCATGAAATTGTTGCCCCGGAAGGTTCCGTCAGGATACCCGGCGATACAACCGTAGCGTTCTACGAGGGATTGTAGGGCTTGGAAGGCCCAATCCGTCGGTTGCACGTCAGATAGTTGCGAAACTGAGGTCACTTGGGCCAACTGTTGGGGACTTGGGGCCGTATCAGAGAGACCTTTGCTGGCCTCAAAGGCTGATTTGGGGGCGGCTTCGGCTGTGACAGCGGTTAGAACTGCGCCTAAGGTTAATAAAGACAGATGGGAAATAAACGTGAACTTAGACATGAATGTACTCCTCACACCAGACAGATAATACCACCGTCGATTCTAATCGATTTTCGTGGTTGGATTATGTGGACTTCCTCGGATCTTAGCCGCAAACTGCACGGTTGATCGGGAACGGCGATCGCATCACCCGAGGCAACCCCCATTGAGTCGTTTTGACGTCGGAAAAAGTTCCTCTAGCCCCACCTCTAGCCCCAGATCAGCGTAAGGAGACCCACAAAAAAAGGAGGGAACTATCCCTCCTGTGGTTCATCAACGCTCTGCGGTCAGGGCTAGGGGACTGGCCAGACTTAAACGTGAGTGCGATCGGTTAAAATTTCATAGCCATCATCTGTCACCAAAACCGTATGCTCAAACTGGGCTGAGAGAGCATTGTCAACGGTGACAGCGGTCCATTTGTCACTGAGGATGCGATTGTGCTTGGACCCTTGATTGACAATCGGCTCAATCGCGAGAGTCATTCCGGCCCGGAGTTTCACGTTGGGCATTTCTCGGGTGCGGAAGTTAAAGACGGAGGGTTCCTCGTGGAGATTGCGACCGACACCATGGCCCGTAAATTCTTCGACGACACTGTAGCCATGGGCTTCAACGTGATCTTGAATCGCCCCGGCCAGGTCGAGTAGGTAGGCCCCGGCTTTGACTTGTTCGATCCCTTTATAGAGGGCTTCTTCGGCGACCTTAATTAGACGTGCGGCCTCATCGCTGACTTCACCGACGGCGATGGTGATGCAGGAGTCTCCATGAAAGCCTTGGAAAAAGGCTCCGGTATCGACTTTGAGGACATCTCCTTGGCGAATCACTTTTTTCTTGTTGGGGATACCATGGACGACTTCGTTATTAACACTCGAACAAATCGAAGCCGGGAAGCCGTGGTAGCCTTTGAAGCTGGGTTTAGCGCCCATTTCGCGAATCCGCTTTTCCGCATGAGCATCGAGATCGGCGGTGGTCATCCCGGGTTCAACGAGTTCTGAGATCTCTTTGAGGACTGTGGCGACGATTTTGGCCGCTTGTCGCATGATCTCGATTTCCCGCTTCGATTTGATTTCGATGCGGCGACGTTGCTTTTTGAGTCCGGGGAGTTGGGAGGGTTGACGGGAGGGTTTGCTGGGGGTAGGAGCGGAGAGTAAGTCGCTGAAGATATTCATGGAGTCTTAAAGTTCACGTGGGTTTGAGGTGATTCGTTGATCTCGAAACTCGGAGACAAGGAAACTCAGATATCACCTTGGGGAAAGCGGTCTTTTCCTAAGTTAACAGATTGCACCGGTCAAACCGACTCTGATGACCTGGCGCGGATGGTTAGGGTTCCGGTCATTCCGGCTTCGGCGTGACCGCTGATGGTACATTCGAGGTGATAGTCTCCGGGTTTTTCGGGTACGAAGACCCATTCGGCTTCGGCGTTCGGTTTGAGTTCGAGTTCGCGCACGGTTCCTTTGACTTCGACGCCGGCGGCTTCGACTTTGCGAGTCCAACTGGCGGCGGCGAAGTCGGGGGCGCTGAAGTAGTGTTTTTCGGGACTGGGGTTATCTAAGATGAGTTTGTAGGTTTGGCCGGCGATGAGATCGAAGTGGTTGGGATAGAACTTCAGTTGTCCTTGGCGATCGCCGAGGCTTATGTGAAGTTCTGTGGCGTTGATGCGGGCTAGTTGCGGCGCGATATCGGTCACATCGGCTTGGGCTAGGGGGGGATTAACCAGGGCGATCGCCAGCCAAAGACTTATACAGACCAGGATACGGGCGATCGCCCCTCGGAAAATTTCGGAAAGTGTTAGCATTGTTACAACTCGTAATTATTTTCTGCTATTATTCTTTAGATTCTCTTAATAGTATAGACGTTTCCCCGTTCTGGGACCTCCCTGCTTGCT
>LJZT01000167.1:0-2822 GCA_001314905.1 Phormidium sp. OSCR | reverse complement strand
CACTGAAATACGATTCAACGATTATTTAAGTTCAAATCGGGGATCAGCCTCCTATCTTCGACGCTCCTCAAGTTGGGATCGAGGTTTGATCCGTTCCTTTCCATGGGCGGCTCTTGTGAGCGCTAATTTTCATCAACAACCTTAAAGCTAGGTTGAGCTTCTGTAATATATGTTTATGTTTTTTGTAAAACTTCTGATTTCTCAATTTATAGAGATATGGAAATAAGAGAAGTGTTCACGAGTTGAACATCCAAATAAGCCATCTTCGGTCAGTTCCGGCTGGCGTTCATCTCACTCAAACCCGTAGCAAGTTACTAGGCTTAGCCCAGGAATCCCCAGTTGGCTTAAGCCGCCTGACTCGGCTGAAGCCAAGATTTCATGCTGGCAATGTTGGCAATTACGTCAATGAAGTCGCTGTTGTTATCAGGTTTCTGCCCAATTCATACCCGTTGTTAAGTGTCCGTGTTTATACGGAGATTACTATCAATACTAATACGGAGAAAAAATAGAGTATAAAAACGGAGAGACTCAAGTCTTAATTAAGTTACCAAGTTATTTGACAATCAGCTCAAACAATCTATATGATAAATACATCAAGGTCAAGTCAACCTTGCCCGAAACTCAAGCCTATAGCTCCAACTCAAATACCTCTGCCTAAGGGCATAGATTAGGGAATCTCTACAAAATCTAACCCTGAAAATTGAAGATTGTGTAAAGCTTCAAGAAACTGTAGTCCTTATTACCTTCTCTTACCAGGTAAGGGTGTTAATTTGAACATAGTCAGAGTATTAGAACAAATCGAACACATTTTCGAACAGATCGAAACATTCTCTAGGAAAACTGATATAGGGGTTTTATCATGAATGCACAGACATTAACTCCCCAGAAGATGGACGACCTTCTCAAGTCGCCGGTAGTTTTGTCCCAGGACAAGATTCTGGTAATTGACGATTCGCCTTGCTTACTGGCGGCAATGTTACGAAAATACGGCTACACAGTCGTCACAGAAACCGATAGCCACCGCGCTCACGGAGCCGTTGTAGACCAGGCTCCGGATCTAATTTTGCTTGACATTAATATGCCCGGCGCAGATGGCTATTCCGTCTGCACAACCCTCAAAGCTTCTGCTCAGACCCGTGATATTCCGGTAATCTTCGTCAGCGCCCGTAACGAAACCGTGGACAAAATCCGGGCGTTTCAGGTGGGTGCAGCGGACTATGTCAGTAAACAGTTCCAGTTTTCCGAGACCCTGGTGAGAATCGAGACCCAACTCAATCAAAGACGGCTTCAGAAACGGCTCATCGCCTCAGAAGCCCAAGCCCGAGAAAAATCGGAACAACTGACTCGGGCCTTGGCCCAAATCCAGGAGACACAATCCCAACTGGTTCACCAAGCGAAGATGTCGAGTTTAGGGCAGTTGGTGGCGGGCGTTGCCCATGAGATTAACAATCCGGTGAACTTCGTCTATGGCAACTTGACCTATATTGCCGAGTACACGGAACATCTCATGGAGTTGTTGGGCTTGTACCAACAGGCGTTTCCGGACCCCACGCCTGAGATTGACGAGAAGATCGAAGAAGTGGATTTAGAGTTTATTGAAGCGGATTTACCTCGCCTGGTGGGGTCGATGCGGGTTGGGACCGAACGCATCCAGGAAATTGTCCGCTCTCTACGCAACTTCTCCCGTCTCGATGAGTCGGATCTCAAGTCAGTGGATGTCCATCAGGGGTTAGAAAATACCTTGGTGATTCTGCAACATCGCCTCAAGGCCAGCGGCGATCGCGCCGAGGTGAATATCGTCCGCTCCTACGGAGATTTGCCGCTCCTCGAATGTTACGCCGGCCAGTTAAACCAAGTGTTTACGAACATCTTGGCCAACTCCATTGATGCCCTAGAGGAGAAACGCAAGCAAGCCAGTGATGATGGGGCAGCTGAACCGCCTCAAATCACCATCGAAACCAAGCGAGTGGGCTTAGACCGAATCTGTGTCAGTATCGCCGACAATGGCGAAGGAATGCCCGAATCGGTACGTAACCGAGTCTTTGACCCCTTCTTCACCACCAAGGACATTGGTGTGGGGACTGGCTTAGGGATGTCCATTAGTTATCAGATTGTCACTGAACGTCATCGCGGCCAACTTTGCTGCGAGTCTGGATTGGGCCAAGGAACTCGCTTTGAGATCGAACTGCCGTTGCGGGCGGCCAAAAACGGTCCGATGGCGGAAAACCGCTACGGGAACACCGGCTCTGAGTCCGTCACTCCGATTGGCATCAAGGTTGGGGAGTTTCAACAGGCCTGTTGAATTGTTGTAGCGAGTTAAGGCATCCTAACCCTCACCCTAGAGTTCTCAGTTGTCGTAGAAACTCTAAGGGCAACCCATCAGAATCGGCGATAAAGGCCACTTCATAGAGGCGATCGCCGATTTGTTGTTGTTCAGGGTCAAGGAGTACCTTTAGGGGGGCGAGCTGTTGAGGGTTTTCCGTGGCCGCTTGCTCAAACCGTTGACGCAGGCCCTCTAGCCAAGTGGGTAAATCTTGTCCCATCTCGGCCAGAAGATCACTGAGATCAAACGAGAGATGATAGTAGCCCACATAATGCTCATCGCCAAAGGCATCTGGTGCCGGTTTCGGTTCGGGAATTTGGATCAGTTCAATTCGTCCTTTTAAGCCTTCGAGCCAACAGGCCAGGGTGTAGCCGGTTGTAAAACGCTCACAGACTCGAAAGCCGAGTTGTTCGTAGAAGGCGATCGCGCGGTGAATATCTGCGGTCCGAATGGAGGCGTGGTGCATGGGATAGTTAATAGTTAATAGTTAATAGTTAAT